>JAYWAB010000163.1:0-2167 GCA_043782835.1 Aestuariivirga sp. | reverse complement strand
CCACAAAGTTCATGAACGGACAGGAATTGACAAATGATGACGGCGCTCTCGGCTTCAACCACATCGACACGTGGCTCGGCGGCTTGGCCGAAATTCACCAGCCCGGCGGCATTTTGGGCGAAACCTTTGATAAGGTCTTCGTGAACCAGATCGAATCCCTGATGGATGGTGACCGCTTCTATTATCTCTACCGCCTTGCTGGCCAACAATTCGCAGAAGAAGTGGGCAACGGCCAGCTGAAGGACATCGTTGAACGCAACACCGGCCTCACCCATCTGAACGGCAACATCTTCGGCTACTCTGATCAATATATTGATCTGGGTGCGAAGAAGGAGATTTCACTCGACGGAACCGAGTTGCAGACTACTGGCAACGAACACAAGTATGGCGATGTTTACACGACGACGCATGATGCTGCTGGCAAGGTATTCTTCGAAAACACGAAATATGCCGACGGCGCACTGCATGGCAACACCATGGGCGTTTATTCCAATGGCGGCCTCGGCAATGCCAATGATGGCCATGTCATCACCATAAAAAATGCTGATGGCCTTGGCCATGATATCAGCTACATCCAAGACACCCGCTTGGCCGACACCGATCCAAACAGCGCCTATAACAAAAATGGCGGCGTCAATATCGACGGCACACCAAACTCAGGCGCGGAATCCCATGAAGTGATCGTGGGCACGGACCGGGCTGACTTGATCTACGGTCAGGGTGGCGATGACACGGTTTATGGCGATGGCGGCAACGACATCATCTTTGGTGGTTATGGCATAGACCGTCTCTATGGCGGCACTGGCAACGACACGATCTGGGGCGGCGACAACCCCGATTTGATCGACGGCGGCTCAGGCGACGATAAGCTATATGGCGACTCCTCAGGCTCAGATATCAACGGCGCTGACCAAATCATCGGCGGCTCCGGCAACGACTATATCGACGGCGGCATCGGCATTGATAAGCTCTCGGGCGGCACGGGCGACGACCATGTGGTGGGCGGTCAGGATACAGACCCCTTCACCCATGGCTCGGACGGCAACGACATCGTCGAAGGTAACTCCGGCGGCGACATCCTCTACGGCGACAATGGTGACGACCTCGTAATCGGCGGCGCAGATCAAGATCAGCTCTTCGGCGGCAACGGCGATGACATCCTGCGACCTGGCGATCCAACCGGCGCACTCACCATCGGCACAGACGAAGTGCTGGGCGGCGACGGCGCAAGCGATCTCAGCAATGATGGCAAGCGTTTGGGCTTTGACGTCGTGGACTTCAGCGACAACACCCATACTACGAGCGGTATCACTTTTGATCTGGGCAACCAGCTCAACCCAGCAACCGTGGTCAACGGCACGCCAATCCAATTGCCTACCTTCCAAATCGAAGGCATTATTGGCTCAGACAGCAATGATACCCTCACGGGCAGCAGCGCTGGCGATGCCGGCCTCACAGGCGATCTCGCAGCACTCGACGTAGGTGAAAACTGGATCGTCGGTGGCTCAGGCAACGACTTGCTGACAGGCAATGGCGGTAACGACATAATTATTGGTGGCTCGATCCGCTTGGATAGCTTGATTGGTAAGTACCAAACTCATATGGACGGGCTGGTTGATGTTACTTACGAGAACAACAACAACAACAGCGGCGGAACGACAGCTGGCCTGACGGCTCAACAAGTTGCGGACGAAGTGCTTCAAGATGCTCGTTATCAAGGTGCCTCGCACCGTGTGCTGTATTCTGACCAAGTCGACAACTCCGGTCTGATCGACGCAGCCAACGGACCCAATGGCACACAGTTCGACAAGCACTTCACTGAAATGTTGCGCTCTGCACAGTTCAAGGACATGGTGTTGGGTGACGGTGGTGCTACAGGCACGGATACGGCCGTCTATTCGGGCGATCGCAGCCAATATACTTATGAATTTATAAACTTCACAGGTTCTTCTGGTGATCATCACAACGCAATCAAGATCACAGACACAGTGGCTGGCCGCGATGGCACGGACATCTTGGTGGACATTGCGAAGCTCCAGTTTGCAACTGGCGCTGCGGTTAATGTCGCTAACTTGTTCAATGCTGCACCAGTAATTTCTCCCGCAATTGCGGTGAACTTTGTTGGCCTCGAAAACACCACAAATGCGGTTACACCCTCACAGAATGG
>JAYWAB010000162.1:0-3305 GCA_043782835.1 Aestuariivirga sp. | reverse complement strand
GGTGATCGAAGGCATGGCCGGTGTTTATGCTGCTGTGCAACGCACCGCTGGGTTCAAGGAAACCATTGCCAAGGATGGCAAGGGATTTGAAGTTGTAGCTTCGGTTCCGGGAGACTGGGACCGCCAAAAATCATATGACGCTGCCACCAACATCATGCAGAAGAACCCTGACATTGTGGGCTTTTATTGCAACAATGACGGCATGGCACTGGGCGTTGTCGAAGCTGTGAAAGCTGCGGGCAAAGCCAAGCAAATCGCTGTGATCGGCACAGACGGCATCAGCGATGCTTATAAGTCCATTGCTGCTGGCGAACTCACTGCGACCGTAGACAGCTTCCCGGTTCTTACTGGCGAAGTGGCGCTTGAAGTTGCGCTGCGCCTGCAAGCGGGCCAGAAGTTGCCACGCGTTGTGGCCACGCCGCAAGCCTTGGTGACGAAAGCCAACATGGCCCGTTATCAGGGTGACGAAGCCGCAGTTCGCAAGAACTTGATGGAAGACGCTTCCAAGGCAAACTAAGTTGCCTGCTGGCGTGGTGGTTTCTTCCTGGCCACCACGCCAGATCTTTTATTGAATGGCTCACATTCCAAATGTCAGATCACGCAGTCTCACCAGCACTCTCCCTTATCAACATGTCAAAGGGCTTCCCTGGCGTGCAGGCCTTGAGCGGGGTCAATTTTGAAGTGGGCGCCGGGCAGGTTGTGGCCCTTCTCGGTGAAAATGGCGCTGGCAAGTCGACCCTTCTGAAGATCATCTCCGGAATTTTCCGCGCCGATGCGGGTGAAATTAAAATTGGCGGCAAGACCGTTGATCTGCGCAACCCCAAGGCGGCCAAGCTAGCTGGCATCGCGCTCATCCATCAAGAACTGCAGCAGGTGCCAGAACTCACCGTGGCCCAGAACATGTTTCTCGGTGATGCACTCACGCACTTTGGTATTTTCAAAGACCATGCGAAAATGCGCGCCAAGGCACGCGAACTTCTGGCGGAGCTTGACCCCGGCATTGATGTGCGGGTCAAAATCAAAACCTTGCGTGTGGCTCAAAGGCAAATTGTCGAAATCGCCAAAGCACTTCTGGCTAAAGCGCGTGTCATCGCCATGGATGAGCCCACATCAAGCCTCACGCCCATTGAATTCGACAAACTGGTGAGTGTCATCGAACGCCTCAAGCACCAAGGCGTGGCGATCATCTATGTGTCGCATAAGCTTGATGAGGTGTTTCGCGTGGCATCTCATGCGACGATCTTGCGCGATGGCAAAAAGGTGGCAGATGTTGATCTTGCCACCACAAATGAATCTGCCGTTGTTGCTCTGATGGTGGGTCGCAGCCTCGATATTCCGCCCCATCGGAGCCACGTGAAAGAGGAAGTGGTGTTATCGATTTCCGGATTGGGGCGAGACCAGGCGGTGCGCAATGTGTCGTTCGATTTGCATCGTGGTGAAGTGCTCGGCATCGCGGGGCTGGTCGGTTCCGGGCGAACAGAACTTGCGCGTTTGATTGCGGGCGTCGATCGCCCGACAGCAGGTGAAATTGCACTGAAAGGCAACGCCGTCAAATTTGCTGGCCCGCGCTCCGCCATTTCGCAGGGCATTGCTCTGCTGCCTGAAGATCGCAAGAAGGAAGGCATCATTCCGCTGCGTTCTGTGGCGGTCAATGCGGCCATGCCCAGCTATTCCAAACTGACGCGCGTTGGTATTATCAAATCAACCGAACTGCGCAGGCAAGTTGATGTTCAGGCGAAGAGCGTGAACTTGCGCCCACCCACCATTGAGCGTGCAATTCGGCTGTTCAGTGGTGGCAATCAACAAAAGGCCATTCTGTGTCGATGGCTGATGGCTGGTTCAGAAATACTGGTCTTTGACGAACCCACGCGCGGAATTGATGTGGGTGCCAAAGGCGAGATCTACCGCTTGATTGAAACGCTGGCCGAACAGGGGCGCAGCATCATTGTTGTGTCCTCAGAACTGCCGGAAGTATTGCGCCTGTGTGACAATGTTGTGGTCATGCGCGCTGGAGAAATGGCGGGAAGTTTGAAGCGTAGTGAATTAAGTGAAGAGAATATCATGGGCCTCGCCATCACCGGCAAACGCGCCGCTTAGCTTTGCCCAAATGAACGAAAGTGAAATTGGATATGAACGACAAATTGCGGGCGTGGCTTGAGGGATTGAATATCAGCTGGCGCGATATGGGCACAGTTCTGGGCCTGGTGTTGATGATCATAGTCTTCGCCAGCTTGACGGATGTGTTTTTGACTCAACGCAACCTTGTCAACATTCTCCAACAATCCAGCATCAACGCTTGCATCGCCATTGGCATGACACTCGTGATTATCAGTGGCGGCATTGATCTTTCAGTGGGGCCAGCGGCAGCACTGTCCGCTGTGTTCAGCGCGACTTTGCTGATGGCGGGCTATCCAGTTCCATTGGTTATTCTCACGGCCCTTTCAATCGGCCTTCTCTGTGGCATGTTGAATGGCTTGCTGATCGCGTTCGCAGGTCTACAGCCCTTCATCGTCACGCTCGGCACACTCAGCCTCTTTCGCGCACTGGCATTGATCTACACAGGTGGCAACCCGGTTTTGGGCTTGCCCAATGAATTCCGTCAGATTTTCTCGTCCTATGTCTTTGGTCTGCCGATACCAGTGATTGTCGTTGGCGTGTTGGCCGTCGCCGCCACGGTGCTTTTGAAGAAGACGCCTTTGGGTGAATACATCCTTGCGGTGGGTGGCAATGAAGAAGCCGCCCGCGTGAGCGGCGTTCCGATTGAGCGCACCAAAGTCATTACCTATATGATGTCTGGTGGCCTTGCGTCATTGGCTGCTGTCATACTCATGGCCAGACTGGGTGCTGCCGAACCCACATTGGGCAATCTCTGGGAGCTTGAAGCCATTGCCGCTTCGGCTATCGGCGGAGCATCCTTGATGGGGGGCAAAGGTTCGATCTTTGGGACTATCCTTGGTGCCATTGTTTTGGGTGCCATGCGCAATGGGCTGACCCTCCTGAACGTTCAGGCCTTTTACCAACTGCTGGCAACGGGTATCATCATCATTCTCGCCATGCTGGTCGACCGCCTTGCGAGGGGCAGGGGATGAGTTTGATGCTTGATATCAGGACGGTTGGCCCGCGCATCCGTATGCTCATGCCAGAGTTGACGCCGAGCGAAATGCGGGTGACTGAAATCATGCTGCGCGGTGCTGCTGATGACGGACTGCAGCTCAAGCGCGTCGCGGCTGACGCAAGCATCTCCGAAGCCATGGTCGTGAAAACCGCAAAGCGCTTGGGTTTTGCTGGGTTTAGGGAATTGCGCT
>JAYWAB010000161.1:0-31208 GCA_043782835.1 Aestuariivirga sp. | reverse complement strand
TGATATTCGCAAGCTGGTGCGTCAGCTCACCGCTCGGGGCCTCGGGGTGCTTATTACGGATCACAACGTACGAGAAACCCTCGACATTATCGATCGTGCGCTCATCATCCATGAGGGCCACGTCCTAACCGAGGGCAGGCCTTCCGAGATCGTCAACAACGCCGATGTGCGGCGTTACTATCTGGGCGAGAATTTTCAGATTTGATTTCTGCTGTGAAGCTGCGCCCGCAGTCACGCTTCCCTAACCACCCCACACAATTCGGCAAAGCATTTAACGCCCGTGCCAGTAATTTGGTATAGAACTTGCCGCCATGGCTTTGATGCAGAAATTGGCCCTGAAACAAGGGCAATCATTGGTGATGACGCCGCAGTTGCAGCAGGCGATCAAGCTGTTGCAGATGAGCAGCATTGAAGTTCAGGCTTTTATTGATCAAGAGTTAGAGCGCAACCCGTTGCTGGACAGGGCCGATGCGCCACAGGAATCTGCCACAGCGCCAATGCAAATTGCAGATGTGCCCGATGCGCCGTTCTCGGCAGCTGATGCGCGCGGCGATGAGGGCGATGGGGCGCTTTCGGCGTCAGATGGCGTCAACCTCACAACGGCGAGCGGGCCGATGAGCCCGGGGCCTGATCCGGGCTGGCAATCGTTGCGCGGCAGTGGGGCTGTGTCGCTTGATGGCGAGGGCCAGGATTATGCGGCCTCGATCACGCGGCCTGAAACCTTGGCCGAACATTTGACTGGCCAGCTGAATTTGCATTTGCGCGGCGCACATGACTTGCTCATTGGCCAGCACATTGTCGGCATGGTCAACGAACAGGGCTATCTCACAGGCGATGCAGCCGCGATGGCGCGCAACTTGGGCGCTGCCCCTCAAGATGTTGAGCGGGTTTTGGCGGTGCTCAAGACGTTTGATCCCGTTGGTGTATTTGCCGCTGATCTGAAAGAATGCCTGGCCTTGCAACTCAAGGAGCTTAACCACTTTGACCCGGCAATGGAGCGGTTGATTGAGAACTTGCCCCTGGTGGCCAAGCGCGATTATCCGACTTTGAAAAATCTCTGCGGTGTCAGCCTTGATGATCTGCATGATATGATTGCCGAACTGCGCCAGCTGAACCCCAAGCCCGGCCATGCCTTTGGCTCTGACCCCATCTCACCCGTCGTGCCTGATGTCAGCGTGCGTGCCGCACAGGATGGCACTTGGTTTGTTGAATTGAACAGCGAAACTCTGCCGCGGGTTTTGGTCAACAATCAATATGCTGCGCGGGTTTTTGGTGGCGCTGCCAAAGGTGAAGACAAGCAGTTTCTCTCGGAATGTCATGCCCAAGCTTCTTGGTTGGTCAAAAGCCTCGATCAACGCGCCCGAACGATTCTGAAAGTGGCGCAGGAAATTGTAAAGCAGCAAGATGCATTTCTGGTTTTGGGGATTGCGCATTTGCGACCCATCACTTTGCGCATGGTGGCCGATGCTATTGAGATGCACGAATCAACCGTCAGCCGTGTCACCTCCAACAAATATATGCAGACGCCGCGTGGCACGTTTGAACTCAAATATTTCTTCACCAATGCCATTGCTTCAGGAGATGTGAATGTGGAGCAGCATTCATCCGAGTCGGTGCGGCATCGCATCAAGGAACTGATTGCGGCCGAAACGCCTGCGAAGATCCTTTCGGATGATGATCTGGTGGACTTATTGAAGGCCGAAAGTGTCGAAATTGCCCGGCGCACTGTTGCTAAATATCGGGAATCTCTCAATATTTTATCGTCGGTCCAGCGCCGCCGCGAGGCCCGGTCGAAACGATAGTTCAGGGTTGACGGGGGCCAAGGTGCCGCCTATGTGTCCGCCCGGATTGAACCATCGGCCGCGGAACCGGCCAAGTTTGTCATCTTTGTGGCTTGGAAAAATATTGTGTGTGGCTGTTGACGAAGCGGCCGCAGAAGACCATTTTTGAGCTACCCCGGACGTCAGCAAGGAAGCGCCATGCAGATCAAAATCACCGGCAAGCATATCGATATCGGCGATGGATTGCGCCAGCATATCGAAACGCGATTGCAAACTTTTCGCGAAAGATTTTTTGAAGGTTCCGTGCATGGCAACGTCACGCTGGAAAAACAGCGCGGACGGTTTCTGGCAGATTGTTCTTTGCATCTGGCCACGGGATTGCACTTGCAGGCCCACGCGGAAAATACCGAGCCGATGGCTTGTGCTGATGCAGCGCTCTCACATCTTGAAAAGCAACTGAAGAAATATAAGCAAAGGTTGAAGGACCATCACCGTGCGCCGCGGGTGGCCCATGAGCCGCGCGAAGCCATGGCCTATGTGATCCCGCATGAAGAACATTCCGATGAGGAGCCAACGAGTTTGCATGCGCCGATCATTGCGGAAAATGCGGCTGTGATTCCGCAGCTCTCCGTGGGTGAAGCGGTGATGCAGCTTGATATTTCGACAACACCTTTCGTTCTGTTCCACAACACGAAAGAAGGGCGCCTCAATGTGGTTTACCGCAGGCCCGATGGCAACATCGGCTGGCTGGACCCACGGCAACCCGCCCGCGTCTGAGGAATGTGAGCATGAAGATTACCGACATTGTGGATGCACGCGCGGTGGTGCCGCAGCTCAAGGCCTCAAATAAAAAACAAGTTTTGCAAGAAATTGCTCAGCAGCTGGCAGGCCTGATTGCGGTTGATCAACGGATCATTTTTGAAACGCTGCTGACGCGGGAAAAATTGGGTTCCACGGGTTTGGGCCAAGGCATTGCCATTCCACACGGGCGCATTGCCGGGCTGAAACAGGTGGCAGGTTTTTTTGCCAAACTGGTGCCGCCGATTGAATATGATGCTGTTGATGGCAAGCCGGTGGATTTGGTGTTTGCACTTTTGTCGCCTGATCACGCGGGGGCAGATCACTTGACAGCACTTGCCAAGATTTCGCGCATCATGCGTTCGTCATCCGCCCTGGCAAAACTGCGCGCCAATAATACGGCTGAGGGGCTGTATGCGGTGCTGACCGAGCCCATGGCAGCACTGCCTGCAACGGCGGCGTAAACCCTTTACTGGCTCGCCCAGATGATCCTTGCCATCCAGTCGACTTCCTTCATGTCCAGCGTTTTGGTTTCGTGATCCTTGTTGAAGGAGGCGAGTTCCAGGGTTCTGGCGGTTTGGCGTTGCATGAGCTTGGCCATGACTTGGCCATCTGCGGTGCGGACCACGACGCGGTCGCCCTTCCGCACAGTTGCTGCCGGTGAGACGACGATAATATCGCCCTCGCGGTAAACCGGCTGCATCGAATCCCCGGTGATCTCCAGCGCGTAGGCGGCAGAGTCCGTCACACCCGGAACCTCAATCTCTTCCCAGCCAGTGCCGGAGGGGAAGCCTGAATCGTCAAAGAAGCCGCCCTTGCCCGCCTTGGCGAGGCCCAGAAGCGGGATTTGCTTTAACCTGGGGGCAGAGCCCTTCTTGCTGGTCAAAAGGTCGAGAAACTCATCCACCGAAGCGCCAGATGCGTTGAGCACACGCGAGATTGACTCCATCGTTGGCCAGCGCGGGCGGCCATCTGGCCCTAAACGTTTTGAGGGGTTGAATGAGGTGGGATCCAGCCCCGACTTCTTGGCCAGACCGGAAGCTGAAAAACCATAGCGATCCGCGATCGTATCGATTGCGCCCCACACCTGCTTATGTGTAAACATCCTAAAATCCTACAAAAATAGCAAAATTGGCTTGCCCTAGGAAGTTTTACCTCTAAATATCTCGTTTGACAAGGCCGTTTTGCAAGTTATGTGAAAATTCATTGAGTGCCATGATGCCGAATATTTTCAAGATTATCGACCACGCGGGATTTGCGGCAATTGCGGCAGAGGGTGCATTCAAGGGCGCTGCCATCGATTTTCGTGATGGATTCATTCATTTCTCAACGGCCGCGCAAGTGCAAGAAACGGCGCGGCTGCATTTTGCCGGGCGCGGCGATTTAATGCTTTTTGCGGTTGATCCAATGACACTGGGCGATAGGTTGAAATGGGAAACCTCGCGCGCTGGACAGTTGTTCCCGCATGTCTATGGGAAAATTGCCGCCAGCGAAATTCTCTGGGCCAAATCCCTGCCATGGAATGGTGTGGCGCATGATTTTCCGGCCGAGACGTTTTCATGAGCCTAGCGTTTGCACTGGCAAAACCGTTTCTCCACGCGTTAGACGCTGAGCAGGCGCACCGGCTCACCATTCAGGCGCTGAAACATGCGCCGCCGCTGGGCAAGGGTCCCATCACTTCGCCCGCCCTGAAGTGCAGCGTGTTTGGATTGGAGTTTCCAAATCCGGTGGGGCTCGCCCCCGGTTTTGACAAGAACGCTGAAGTGCCCGATGCCATGCTGGCCCAAGGTTTTGGCTTTGTTGAGATTGGCACGGTGACGCCGCTGCCGCAGGCAGGGAGTGCTCGGCCACGGCTGTTTCGCCTCACCGAAGATGGTGGAGTCATCAACCGCATGGGCTTTAACAATGAAGGCCACGCAGCCGTGTTGCAGCGCCTGATCGCAAGGCGCCAGCGCGGTGGAATTGTGGGTGTGAATATCGGGGCCAATAAAGACTCAGCTGATCGCATCGGTGATTATGTGAAGGGGCTGGACGTTTTCTCCGACGTGGCCAGTTATCTCACGATCAATATCTCATCGCCCAATACGCCGGGCCTGCGCAATCTTCAGGGCAAGGATGATTTATCGCGGCTGTTGGAGCGGCTCCATGCGGCGCGGAAGAACAAAGTGTCAATGCTGCTCAAGATCGCGCCGGATCTGACGCCGGACGATTTGCAGGATGTGGCGGATGTTTGTGCAGGCGGCGCTGTCGACGGCGTGATCATTTCCAACACCACAATTTCGCGGCCTGCTTTACGTTCTGACCATGCCAAAGAAGCCGGCGGGCTTTCGGGCAAGCCGTTGTTTCAGCTTTCAACGCGCTGCCTCAAAGATTTCCACGCCATGAGCGGCGGCAAAATTCCTTTGATTGGCGTGGGCGGTATTTCTGATGCTGAGACAGCCTTGGCAAAAATCGATGCCGGGGCCAGCCTTGTGCAGCTTTATTCGGCGCTGGTTTATCAGGGACCAAGTTTAGTCAACAGCATTTGCGCAGGGCTTGATCAGGCGTTTTCAAAACGGGCTTGAGGGCAGATAGGTGGCCATGATTTTGGCTGTAGTGCCTTTTTCCTGAAGCCGGTCCAAGGCCGCATCAAAGGCATCGCGCAAAACGTTGTCTTCGTGGCGCGTCACCATGACCAGTGCGTGGGTGAAGCTCGACTTATCTGCGAAAGCTGCACCAAAGGGAACACAGCAACCGCGCGCGGCGCTGCCCTTGATCCAGAAGGCGAGGCGGCTTGAATCAGCAAATGCTAAATCCAAACCACCCGTGCGCAGCGTTTCGAGCAGAGTATCTTCACCTGAAAATGGAATGAGGTTGGCGCGGTCGTAAAATTTTTTCAGAAAGGTTTCTTGGCCACTGCCTTTGACAAAGCCCAGCCTGCGCCCGGCCAGCGATTTTGCGTCCACACCCGGAAAGCTGGTGCCGGTGCGGATGGCAAATTGCGCATAGGAATAATAATAGGGTCGGGTGGTCTGAAACTCTTCGGCCAATTTGGCGCTGGCTTGGGGGCCGCCCAAAATGACATCGCCCTCTTTCTGGCGCAGCCCATCAAGCAAGGCGTTAAAGACTTTTGGTTTCACCACACATTTGATTTTGAGTTCGGCGCAGGCGGCAAGGCCGAGCTGCACCGAAATGCCCGCCAGCTTTTCATCGGCAGTTTTAAAACTGAAAGGTGCGAAATCCTGATCGGCCAGAAGTGTCAGGCTTTGCGGCAAAGTCTCTGATGTTTCAGGGACCGCTTTATCCACGTGGCGAAAATGCGGAAATTGCAGAGCATCCGTGGCCTGCGCGAGTCCGGGCCAGAGTACAACCAATGCTAGGGCGACAACTTTCAAATACAATCTCTGTCCTCTGGCAACTTTAGTTTGAAGTGCGCTTAGCTTTAAATGGGGGTATGGCGAGTTTACTGCGTTGATGTGATGAGCGTAGAGTATCAGGCGTTCGCTTTTAACGAACTGACCTCGTTGCCGAGGTCCGCCGAAGATATAGCGACTGAGCCGCTCGTTGTCTTGCCCGAAGTGCCGCGCAGCTTGCTGCGGCGAATTCTCGATCATATGACGCCAGCCGAAAGGGCCTTTGCCCTGCAAAACAGGCTGGTGCCCATCGCTTGGCTGCCCCATTTGACGCTTTATGCCGATGCCGCGCCTTCGCATGGGTGGCGGGCTCATGGTTCCTCCGCGCTGACCAGCCAAATCGTGGCGCGGATCAAGCCCGAGCTTTTTCATTCCGAAGTGCGGAGGTTTCTCAGCAGCAAACTCACCGAAGAAGCAACTGACGGCTTGCGCCAACATGCGCCGATTTTTTCGGCGCACCACCGTTTCAGCCCAGCCCAAGTGTTTGTGGCGCTATTGTTGGTGATTACTTTGGCGGCGGCCTATTGGCTTTTGCCCGCCTCTGTATCCACAATCGCAATTGGCTTTGGCTTTACGCTTCTGTTCTGGTCAATGACGTGGCTACGGTTGCTGGCCTTGAACGAGGCCCCAGCCGCAACGCGAGACTCCGCCGAATTGGATGATCGCAAACTTCCGATCTATTCAGTTCTGGTTCCGGCATTTCGAGAAACGCGGGTTCTCCCGCAATTGATCGCTGCCTTGTGTACGCTCGACTATCCCCGCGAGAAACTCGATATCAAACTGGTGCTGGAAGAGACAGACACAGCCATGCAGCGGGCCGTGGCTGGCATGGAGATACCCGCCTTCATTGAAGTTCTCATCGTTCCGTCGGGTAAGCCTCAAACGAAGCCCAGGGCCTTGAACTACGCCTTGCAATTTGCCCGCGGCAGCTTGCTCACGATTTATGACGCAGAAGATATTCCCGAGCCGATGCAATTGCGCGCGGCCGCCAGGGCTTTTGCCACTGCGCCGGGTTCGCTGGCATGCCTGCAAGCGGAATTGGCGTTTTACAATCCCAATGAGAATTGGTTGACCCGGCAATTCGCCATTGAATATGCCGTTTTGTTCAAATTGTTGCTGCCGGCGCTGGCGAAGTATCAACTGCCTCTGCCGCTTGGTGGAACCTCCAATCATTTTCGTATCGGGGCCTTACGCTTGGTAGGCGGTTGGGATCCCTTCAATATGACAGAAGATGCCGATCTGGGTTTTCGGCTGGCCCGCTTTGGATTTGAGAGCGGAAGCTTGGGCAGCATTACGTATGAAGAAGCCAACACGGAGTTCAGGAATTGGTTGCATCAGCGTTCGCGCTGGTTGAAAGGTTTTTTGCAGACCTGGCTGGTTCATATGCGCAACCCGATTGGTGTGATTGATGAGATGGGTTTTTCGGGCTTGTTGGTTTTGCAGGCGACAGTACTGGGCATATTTCTTTCAGCTCTATTGCAGCCCGTGTTTTTCATTTTCACGGCGCTAACACTTTATCACGATGTGACGGCGCCAGACAGTCAGGGTATCTCCCTATTTTTGCTCAATGGTTTTTTCATCGGCAATATGCTGGTCGGGGGCGGTATTTCAATCTTGTGTGGGGCGCGTGCTGCAAGGCGCAAAGGCCTTGCCGGCTTTGGCGTAACGCTGGCGACTATGCCGTTCTATTGGCTGATGGCGACAATTGCCGGCTGGATGGCTGTGTGGCAATTTATCGTGCGGCCATTTCATTGGAATAAGACGCAGCATGGGTTGTCAAGCCTGATGCGGTGAAACAGGATCAGGGGCCCGAATTATTTCGCACCCATGACCTGGATAATCGCAGGCCCAAGAACCACAACAAAGATGACCGGCAGAAAGAACAGAATCATCGGCACGGTGAGCTTTGGCGGAAGCGAGGCTGCTTTCTTTTCCGCTTCGAACATCCGATCTCTGCGGTTTTCTTCGGCCAATGTGCGCATTGCCGTGCCCAGCGGCGTACCATAGCGTTCGGATTGAATCATTGCGGTCACAACCGACCGCACGGTTTCCAAACCTGTGCGCTTGGCGAGATTTTCCAGAGCTTTCCGGCGATCAGGCAGATAGGCCAACTCGGCGGTTGTCAGCTGCATTTCTTCGGCCAAGGGCACAGATTGACTGCCAATTTCTTTCGAGACGCGTTGCATGGCTGGCTCCAGCGCCATGCCCGATTCAATACAGATCAGCAGCAAGTCGAGCGCGTCTGACCATGCTCCCTTGATCGACTTCTGACGCTTCGATGTCTGGTTTTTGACGAGCAATGCTGGCAGATATGAACCGAGGACCAGGCCAATCAAAGCCATCGCGATGCGCATGCCAGGCGAAAATCGGTTGGCAAAAGTCGTGGAACAGTAAATAAAAGTTATGGCCGCAACAACGATTGGCGCAATGACGCGGAAGGCTAGGAACATGGTCAAGTGTCGCTCGCTGCGCAAACCGGCCGTACGCAGCAAGTCCCGCGAAGATTCGGCTTCAAACACCTTCTTGAGGTTCAAGGTTCGAACCAGCTGAGCATAAATGCCCGTCGAATTCTTATCGCGAAGCCGCGATGCCGTATTATCGAGCAAAACGCGCTGGGCTGCTTTCAATTTTTCGCGCTCGGAGGCCACGAGTTGGATTCGCCCTGCAAGCTTGTCGTTTTCAAAGTAGGGCGCTGCGAACGTAATCACTGTCGCAAAGGCAGCCAAAGCCGCCAGTGCTGTGATCAACGTGTTGATTTCCATTAGACTATAGATAAATTGCATGATTATTTCTTTTCCGCCGCCATCACAGTTGGAAATTTATCATTTTGCGCATGATGAGACCGCCTGAAAGCATCATGACGCCCGAACCCATTACCAGCAAATTGCCTATATGCGTATGGAAGAGCGGGTAAAGGTAAGCAGGATTAGAGAGAGATACAATTCCGCCAATGGCAAAGGGTATGCCACCAATGATCGCCGCCGAAGCCTTGGCTTCCTGGCTGACGGATTGGACCTTTTGTTTCATCTTCTTGCGATCACGCAGAACTTTCGAAAGATTGGAAAGTGCTTCGGAGAGATTACCGCCCGTCTTGGATTGAATGGTCATCACAATGGCCAGAAAGTTGACTTCTGCCAGCGGGATGCGCTCAACCATGCGTTCAACGCCCTGATCCAGTGGGATGCCGATGCGTTGTCCTTCGACGACTTCCAGGAATTCTGGACCCACCGGGTCACCCTGTTCGGTTGAAATGATTTTCATTGCTTCAGAAACTGGAAGGCCCGACTTCAGACCACGCACCAAAACGTCAATCGCGTCGGCAAAGTCATCAAGAAATTTGCTCTGGCGGCGTTTGCGCAAATAGCCCAAAACCCAACGCGGAAAGCCCAGCGATCCTACAAACAGTGCAATGGCTGCAACGAGGAGCGGCGCACCTAATACGAGTGCGGCCACGGTAAAAATCGCGCCGACAATGGCGGAATATGTATAAAATGCACGCGGCGTTATCGTCAGACCGGCCTGATCTATGCGCATACGCAAGGACAGTTTTTTCTTTTTCTTTTCCTTCTGGCTAATCTCCGCCAAGGAATCTTGAACTTGTCTGCGACGAGAATCTTTCTGGTCTTCTTGCCAGCGGCTACGGAAAGAGCTGCTGCCTTCTTTTTTATCGCCGGCAATGGCCTTCATGCGATTGGCGCTGGCAGAGCCGCTCAACATCGGGGCGATCACCGCGAAAGCTATTCCGCCGACTGCAAGGGCTACCATCACCATAAAAGCCGTGCCGATTAAATCATCCCCGAAAAACATCTTCAATCCTCTGAATTTTAATTCTTGTCATTGGGGTTGCGTTGTTCAGCTTTTTCCAGAGCATCGGCAAGGCGGCGCTCTTCGTTGTAGTAGCGCGCACGATCCCAGAAATGGGGCCGCGCAATGCCGGTGGAGCGATGTTGGCCGACGATCTTGCCATTGGCGTCTTCACCAACGATGTCATAGATGAAAAGATCCTGGGTGATGATCACATCACCTTCCATGCCGACCACTTCGGTCACATGGGTGATTTTGCGCGAACCGTCGCGAAGACGCGTGGCTTGCACAATGACGTCAATCGAACCCACGATCATTTCTTTAATGGTCTTTGAGGGCAGCGAGAAACCACCCATGGTGATCATTGATTCCAAACGCGAGATGGCTTCACGTGGTGAATTGGCGTGGAGGGTTCCCATTGAACCGTCGTGGCCCGTGTTCATGGCTTGCAACAAGTCAAAAGCTTCTGGTCCACGGACTTCGCCGACGATGATGCGTTCGGGGCGCATACGCAGGCAGTTCTTGACGAGATCGCGCATGGTGATGGCGCCTTCGCCTTCCAAGTTTGGTGGGCGGGTTTCGAGGCGCACGACGTGGGGCTGTTGCAGCTGAAGTTCGGCTGCGTCTTCGCAGGTGATGATGCGCTCATCATGATCAACGCAACCCGTCAGGCAGTTGAGCAGCGTTGTCTTGCCAGAGCCTGTGCCGCCCGAAATCAAAATATTACAGCGGACACGGCCAATGATTTCCAAAATCGTCGCGCCCTCAGGCGTAATTGATTTGAATTTTGTCAAGTCCGCCAGCTTTAGGCGATCCTTCTTGAACTTACGAATGGTGAGGGCGCAGCCATCAATGGCCAGAGGTGGGGCAATGACGTTGACGCGTGAGCCATCGGGCAAGCGGGCGTCGCAGATCGGACTGGCTTCATCCACACGACGGCCAACTTGCGAAACGATGCGCTGGCAAATGTTCAAAAGCTGGGCGTTGTCGCGAAAGCGCACGCCTGTCTTCTGCATTTTGCCGTCAACTTCGATGAACACGGTGTTGGCACCGTTGACCATAATGTCGGCGATGTCGTCGCGCGCCAACAAAGGCTCCAAGGGCCCATAGCCTAAAACGTCGTTGCAAATGTCTTCGAGCAGTTCTTCCTGCTCGGCAATCGACATTACAACATCTTTGAGCGAGATGATTTCGTTCACGATGTCGCGGATTTCATCGCGCGCGGCTTCGCGGTCCAACTGCCCCAGTTGGGTCAAGTCAATGGCGTCGATCAGCGCGTTAAAAATGGTGGTTTTTATGTCGTAGTATGAGTCTGATTTTTGGCGCGCCTCAGGCGCAGCCTTGGCGGCTTGTGGTGTCGCTGGCACAGCAGGCTTGGCTGCATTCACTTTGAGATCAGGGACACTGGCACCAGCCACAGGCACGTGCTGTTTTGCGCCACCAGCGGGTTGCGGTAAAACAATTCCTGGCGAAACGCCCGTATCCGATTTCTTGCCGAACATTTTTTATCCTTCTTTTTTCTTCAGCAAAGGTAATTTCTGCATCAGGGCCGCAAGGTCAAAGCGCTGGGCTTTGGCCGATGGTTTGGTAATCCCGGCAAGTTGCTCGGCCAGACCCGTCATGATTTCAGCTGCCTTAGACTTTGGTGCAACTTCAAAAATCATCTGGCCATTGCCCTGGGCAAGACCAAAAGTTTGCGGGTCGTGCGGAATGATGGCTGCGGGCACAACACCTAAAGCTTTGGCGAATTCGGCTGCTGGGATTTCAGGCCGCTTGGGAACGCCAACCTGGTTCAGTACCAAGCGCGGATGACGGTCATTCGGGCGGCCCACTTTTAAAAGATCAATCAAATTTTTTGCGTTTCGCAAGCTGGGCAATTCCGGCGTTGCGGTGATCACAATTTCATCGGCATTCATCAAAGTATATTTGACCCAGGGTGCCCACATGTTGGGCACATCCACGATGATGGCTGGTGCTGCCTGGCGCACAATGTTCATTACCGTTTCAACAGAATGGGCTTCAATCGTCATGTCACGATCAACAGAACCCGGCCCGTTCAGCAGGCTCAGCTTGTTGCCGAGCTTGGACATCAAACGATCCAAAAGCGTAGGATCAACGCGGTCTGGGGCTTGCAGGGCTTCATAGAAAGTGCCGCCGCCATCTTGATTGAAATTCAGGGCAGCCGTGCCGAAAGACAGGTCAAGATCTGTGAGTATCGTTTCGATGGCCAGATTTTGTGACGTCGCATAAGCAATGTTATGGGCCAGCGTTGAAGACCCTACGCCACCCTTCGCACCAACAAAGGCGATGACCTTGCCCAGTGGGCTGGCCTTTGGGTCGTTATAGATTGAGGCAATCGTCTCGATAATTTGCAGTGATGTGAAAGGTGCCACGATATAATCGCTGACATGGTTCTTCATCAAATCACGATAGAGCAAAATGTCATTGACGTGACCGATGACAATGACTTTGGTTTCGGGGCCGCAGACTTCCGCAAGCTTGCCGAGTTCGTTCATCACTTGGGTTCGGTCACCATGGGACTCAACGATGATGACATGCGGGGTTGGTTCTTGTGAATGATATTGCGCCGCGCCCAAAGTTCCGCCCATTTGAAGATTGATATGGGCTTTTGACATGCGCCTGTCGGTTGCCGCAGCTTGCATGACTGCGGCAGATTGCGGATTGTCACAGAAAACGCCGACGTTGATCCGCGGCACAATGGCCACCGGAAATTTCTCATTCGTCGCGTTCAGATTCAGATCAAGTGCCGTGGCAGTCGTCATGGGAGGTTTTCCAGTAACAGAGGAATTTAAGGTGCGTAGACATAGTTTGAGGGAAGCGTAACGCTGTTGACGGCGGCTGACTGCCGGCCAATGGCGGCGGCAGCCGATGCAGAATTTTTCAAATCAGAAGCGGGCGGCGCCACAAGTGTTTCGGGATTTGCAATCTCTGCAGCAATATTTGCTTGCACGGCACAGCCGAGATTTTCATAAGACGTGTTTTGGTTCGTATCCGCAAAATCCGTCGGCCAATTGCCACAGGCTTTGGTTTTAGCATAGGATGAAATATATGAAATCCTGATGGAACCCGAAGCCGGGCCGGGATAGATTTTGAAGGCGACACGGTTGCGCGGCACGCCTTGACTCATCATCACTGAAGCCACTTCACTAGCAACACGCGCTGAAGCGCCGCCACCACTGGGCCGCGACACTGTCATGGGTGTCACCCCGGCTTGCGAGGCTTGATTGACGAAGCCTTTGACCGCGTTCACCTGATCGGGGTTTAATGTTCCCCCTGCTGAAGCAATTTCAAGTGTTTGCGGGCCTTTGGCCAAGGTGATCGGATAATTGTCTGACGCATGGGTGTTGGCGCGAATGCCGTCATCGCTGAACATCTGGTCGGCCATGCAGCCGCCGAGACTCAAGGCCGCCAAAGCGATCAATGGGCCAGACACGAGTTGGGGGAATTTGAAACTTTTAAAAATCATGATCAATTCTCCACTCACTCAACAATGTAGCCGACATTGCTGTCGTAATTGCCGCTTGGAACACGTTCTTTGTTGCCATAGATTTTGTTGAGCCGGCCCATGAACATGCCTTGGGCTTCGCTCGATAGGTTGAGATTTTTGTCAGGCACTTCCAATTGCTTCTGGGCAACGCTGCGCACGATATGGGGTGTGACGATCACAACAAGTTCGGTTTGATTGGAAATGAACTCGCGGCTCCGAAACAAAGTTCCCAGAATTGGGATTTTGCGCAAGCCCGGAACGCCATTGATCTTCTGGCGCGTGCTTTCGCGGATCAGGCCTGCCAGCATCATCGATCCGCCATCAGGCATTTCAAGAACCGTATCCGCAGCGCGCACATTCACGCTTGGAATTGCGCCGGCGTTATCGATTGAACCGGTTTGAATGTCTGTCAACTCGCTCACTGCGGTGTGAATTTTTAGATTAATGCGACCGGCGCTGAGAACAGTTGGTGTGAAATCGAGCCCAACACCATATTCCTTGAACTTGATTTCACATTGACGCGTGGTGCTGGTGATCTGGCAGGTCTGGTATGGAAACTCGCCGCCGGCTTTGAAAGACGCCGATTGGCCAGAGACTGAAGTTAAATTTGGCTCTGCCAACGTATGCAACATGCCATCGCTTTCCATGGCTTTGATGATGCTGGTGAAGCTGTTGCCGCTGCCATCAGAAAATGATCCGCCAAAGCCTTGGAAAGGCGACATCGGAACGCTGCCTAGCGGATTTACGTTGGAAAGGTTGAAGGCGAAAGAGCCGGCATTGAGAACGGCACCAAAGTTGACGCCCCATTGCTTCAAAACATCGCGCTGAATTTCGACCATCTTCACTTGCAGCATCACCTGGTCTTCGCCGGCGATCTTAATAGTGTTGACGATGATACCAGCGCCCGTTGACGTGGTGACACCACTTGCCGTGGTAACAGTGATGGGCTGGCCAATATATTCATTGGCCAGATCAAGAGCCGTTTTGGCTTCCTGGGCATTCATGGCAATGCCGCCCAGCACAACGTTTGCACCCAACACATCAACGGTGATGTGTGTTCCGGGCAGCGTCCGTCGGATGAGATTCTGCAAAGCTTGCGTGTCAATGGCCACTTCAAGATCAAGCGCCATGATCTGATGGCCATCAGCGCCAAAGAAGAAGACGTTGGTCGATCCGGTTTTGCGGGCAAAGAGATAGGCCGTGTTTTTATTGCGCACGACCACGTCAACAATTTCATTATTGCCAACGACGACATCCTTGGCATCTTCAGGCAATGTCACAACGGCTGACTTGTTCAGCGCTATGCGGAAAGATTTTCCGCCCTCGGCCGCTGTCGCAGGCGCCATATCGGTTGCCAGCGCCGACTTTATGGTGAGTGGCCCGACGAGAAGCAGCGATGACAGAAGCAGCGCTGCCAAAGCGGCTAGGCTGCTGGTCAATTTCGTCATTGGTGAACGCGGCACAATTTTTTTCATGACTGATAACTCACTGCGAAGCTGCATAGGTTTCGACACCAGCGCGAACAAAGAGAGGATCGCCCGAGCCCGTTTTGGTTTTGGCTTTGTCTTGAAATTTTTCAGAGAGTTGGGGAACGTCTTGGTCGGCGCTGAGGCCATCGCGCTCAGCAATGGAACGCAACGCCAGGGAAAGTTCGCCGGATGATTCGACTTGGGCCAGAATCTCCGATTGCCTTGGCAAAAGTTCAAGCGTGGCATTTTCGCCTTTTTCAACAGTGACGGGATCATTGTCCGCTGTTGGGCGGAACACTTGATTGACGGCCAGAACCCGAACGTTGGAAACAACAGTCTCACTATGCACAATGGGTGTAGAGGATTTGCCATCGGTGAGCTTGCGCGTCAGAATGACATCCACTCTGTCATTTGGCAGAATGAAACCGCCAGCAGAAGAGCGTGGTGAGACCGCAACGGAAATGGCGCGCATGCCCTTGGGCAGGACCGAACTCATAAAGCCGCCAGCGCCGGCCTGAACGATTTTCTTATCGATCAACGGTTCATCTTTAAACAGGGGCAGACGGGCGCGGGCTTGAGCAAAGTCCTTCAGGGCATCGGGCTTGGCATCATGGGTGATCATGCTCTGCATCACATTGTCTTTGGGCCAGCTTTTCCAAGCAAGGGTGCCCTCAATGAGCTTTTCGCCCATCAGGATGTCTTTGGTCGCAACCAGCACGTCAACGGTTTGTACCGTGTTGACGATTTCCTGCTTCACATCCTGTTTGCGGCTCAGGACGTTCTTGGCCATCAAGCCAGCAACGACTGCACACATCACAGCACCCGCTAGCGCCACCGTACGCATTCTACTCATTTCATTTCCTCACAAGGCGCCACTGGCACCAACCCTTTTTTAACTTGACGCGCAAAGGTCAAGTTAAGGTTAACGAGACGCAGATCATTTCAAGACAGGCCATTGACCCACCAAGTGTCCTTAAAAGCGAGAATTCCGCCTAGGGCCAAAGCAAATCCATATGGAATATTGGGTTTGAGCTGGCGGAGTTTGCCGCCCAACCTTGCGAGAACAAAGCCTTCGCCTTCAAGTTCCCAGGACATCATGAGTGTCGACCACAGGCCCAGGAACATTGCCAGAATGCCCCCGGCGAGTGCGGTCAAAGCCAAGAAAGGCACAACTTTGGCTGTTCCAAACCAAAGACCTGCTGCTGCCATGAGTTTGGCATCGCCGCCGCCGAACCATCCAAGTTGAAAGAATATATAGCCTGCCGCGAAAAGAATAACGCCAGCCAACAAGTGCGAACCAAACTCAGGCAAGGGCATTTGGGTGGCCAAGGCCATGGGAAAAAACAACAACGCCGTCAGCAAGGTCAACCAATTTGGGATGCGGAGCGACATGACATCACTTGTCGCCGCGACGATCAGTAAAGTCGGCAATAGATATAATGAAAGCCCGTGAAACATCTTTCGACCCTCGATAATTTTTTAAACTGAACGAGACTTTCCCACGATCAGCGTAAAGGAGGGGTTAACCTTGCGAAAAAATGCTCCGTCTTTTTCGTTTCGCCCTCGGTAACCTAAGATTCATCATTATCGGGCAATCCTTCGTTTACGATTTCAGGCCGACTCAGGCCCAAGAAGGAATTTGAACATGATGAAACATTTCAATCGACTGGCCTGTGCGACAGCATTTCTGACTTTGGCGCAATTTTCGTTCGCACACGCCGGTACGCCGCTGATCGTTGAGATGGATCAGAGCCAACCGATGCTGCTGACCGGCGACGTTGGCAGCATTATTGTTGGCAACCCTTCAATTGCCGATGTTTCCCTCAACGGCCGTCAAATCATTCTACATGGCCATTCATTTGGCGAAACCAACCTGGTGATCTTCGATACCAATGGCCACAAGCTGGTGGATTTCGATGTCACTGTTTCTCATAATACCTCCAACCAGTTGAGCTTGTTTGTCGGATCGTCTGCCAGCCCGGCCCAGCGTTACAGCTATTCCTGCGCGCCAAGTTGCGAAGTCAACATGATGGTTGGCGACAATGCGGATTGGATGGGCAAAGTCGTCGGATCAAACCGTCAAAAGAACGATTACAAGACGGGCGTTAAAACGTCTGATCTGACACAAAAGTCTGCGGCCAACGCGGTACCGCCCCAGTAATCAATTTCAAATGATATTTCTGCGCGCCTGATGAAAGGCTGAATAGCGACTTATTCATTTATAATCTGACCCCTTGGAACACATTTAAAATTTTAATCTGTTTCTTCAGGCGCCTTCAAGATTCCCCTGTTAGTCATGGCTTCTGAACATTTGAATTCGGTTTGGGTTGGAGGCTATAATGTGGAACGGCTTGGCGCGGCGCTGGCGCAAAAGAAGCAAGAAATTTGGAGCTTCCGATAAAGGCATTGCCGCGATTGAATTTGCTCTTGTCTCTCCGCCATTTATCTTGTTGCTCGGTTGCATGCTTGAAACGGGCATGATGTTGTTTACGGAATATTCAATGCAGGCGGCGGCTGCAGATGCCGCGCGCTGGGTTCGCACTGGCCAAGCCCAGACAACGCCGATCAGCTCAACGGCCTTTAAAAACAAGATTTGCCTCAATGCGCCTGCCGTTGTGAATTGTGCGAGCAACTTGACTGTCTATGTTCAATCAGAAGCAAACTTTGCAACGTTGAAGGCCAATTTGCCGGCCTTGATCCAAATCGGGCCAACGGTTGGAAGCACTATAACCAGGGGCCCCTGCTATAAAACCGGGCAGCCTTCCCAGCCTGCGGCCGTGGTTCTGACCTATGATTGGAACACAGTGATGTTTGGCATGAGTGCCTTTGCAAACCTGCCCGGAACGACCACCCGTCGCCTTTCGGCTGTTTCAATATTTCAAAACGAACCCTTTCCGGGTGCCGGACAAGCTGCTTGCTGACCATGATGGACAAGAACATGAAAAAATCTTTTCTTAGATCACAATCGGGCATGGCTGCCATTGAGGCAGCATTCATTTTGCCGCTGATGTCTCTGATTTACTTCAGTATGATCGACGTTGTGGAATTGATCACTTCCAACCGTCGGATGACGTCGATTGCGTCGACCGTCAGTGACACGATTTCACAATATCAGACGACAATTCAACGCGCCACGGTGATTGATATTTTCAACGCCAAAGACATCATCATGCCAACTGCTACGCAGCAGGCCAATGTTCATGTTGACGTTTATGGATATTATATGAAAAATGGCGCGCCGACTCCACGTTGGAACGTTGGCAACGGCATTGGGCCCGCCTGTAATGCACCGGATACGACGGGCTATGCGGCGCTGATGGCAGGCGGAAACGATATTATCGTATCGGTTTCCTGCATGACATATTCGCCTGTCATCACGCAGTTTATGGGGTCTAATCTGATGGGTTCAACCAGCTTTGTGATCAACCAGTCAATCGTTTCGCGCCTGCGTTCGACACCAACTTTAACATGCATGAATGGTGCTGCGGTCTGCACGAGCTAAGTTGTCGAAATAAAAAGTCCCCGGGCCAGATCAGGTGATGGTCTGGCCCTTTTTATTTTTCCCTTCAGATTTGGAAGCTCGAAACTTATAACAAAGCCTGTCGAGATCGGTTTGGAGCAATCGCTCGCCAAAGCTGGCACAGGCCTTTTCTCTGCCGTTGAGAAAAAAGCGGCAATCCACACAAGCCCCAAAGTTTGGTTTGGCTTGCCGTTGTGTTTCACTTTTGAGCAATTCCTCCACGGCCCTGCCGAAGTGTTTTGCGGTTTTCTCTTTCAGCTCCACGAGATCCTGGCCCAGGGCGGCCAACGGGTCACGCGTGGCTAAGTCTTTGCCTTTGTCGGTTAAACCCACAGCGACAGAGCGGGCATCGCTGCCGCGGCTTTGGCTTTTCAACAAGCCTTTGCGAACAAGCCCTAAGATGGTTTGTGAGATCGTGCCTTTGGTGGTGCCAAGATAATGCGCCGCCGCAATCGGCGAATCAGAAAAGCGATTGGCCCTTGCGAAATACCGCAGAACATCCCACTGCGCAGGCACCAAGCCCAGAGAATGGCCCGCGCTGCGCATGAGGCGCGCGAGGCGTTCGATGTTTTCGAGGGCCCGTTGCGATGAGGAAGATGGGTCTTTCATGATGGCTGATCTGACCTTATCGCGTGACAACATGAAATGGGAGAGAATTTCTCTGGCTTTCACAAATGCTTGAACCCACTGGCACAATCAGCTAGGCAACGCCCGAACGGAAGGATGGCCGAGTGGTTTAAGGCACACGCCTGGAACGCGTGCGTAGGTTAATAGCCTACCGAGGGTTCGAATCCCTCTTCTTCCGCCAGTTACCACTTGGCTTATTGCGCTTCGTACTTTCTTTGAATTGCGCAAAATCGATAACGGAAATTCACGCGTGTTCAAAAAAATTATCACCATCTTCTGGTCGGCACCCGGTGCACGACCGATTTTGGTGACACTGGCCATCATTCTTTCGAGCCTCTCAGATCTTTTGGGTATGGGTGCCTTGGTGCCTCTGGCCAGTCAGATGACGGCCGATCAAGGGGCCAACAGTTCTTTCCTCGGGCGGATGATTTTATCCGGTTTCGACTGGTTGAAAATTGCACCGAGCTTTACGCATCTGCTGATCATGTTGGGCGTTGCGCTGGTGATGAAATCGGTCATTGCCTTTTTGGCCATGCGCTTTGTTGCCATTTCTGTGGCCAATGTGGCATCGGCCATTCGCACACGTCTGCTGAAGTCGACGATGAATGCGGGTTGGTCTTATTTTATCGACCACCAGCCGGGCGAAATATCCACGATGGTCGCGGCGCAATCGCAAATTGCTGGCGATGCTTATTTTCTGGTGGCGGCACTGGTCGTCAACATCATTGTCGGGCTGGGTCTGTTGACCACCGCCTTTCTGGTTTCGATTCCGCTGGTGTTGTTTTGTTTGTTTGCGGTGGCTGCACTGGCTTGGCCGCTGTCTTATATTTTGCGCCGCGCGCAGGCCGCCAGCATCAATCAGTTCAGCACATCCACGCAGCTTGCGTCTGGCGTTCAGGATGTCATCGCCAATATGAAGCCGTTGAAATCGATGGCCCGACAGGGGCGGTTTGTTGATGCCTTCATGACATCAATTGCTGATCTGCGCGGCGCTATCATCACCATGATGGTGGCGCGCCATGCGATCTATCATGGCCAAGACATTCTCGGGGCGTTGATGGTGATCTCAGGCGTTTATGTCGCTGTTGAAATCTTTCACACGCCGCTTTCGCAGTTGCTGGTTGTGGGTGTTATTTTTTATCAGCTGGTTGATATTATCAAGCGCGTGCAATTGAACTTGCAGGATGCGACCATGGCTTCATCGGGATATTTCGGTGTCTATGGCGTGATCAACAAGGCGGACACCGAAGCCGAAGTTGATACCGGTGTATTGCAGCCTTCGCTTAGGCAAGCGATCAGTTTTCAACGGGTGAGTTTTTCTTATGGCGAGAAGCGCATTCTCAGCCATATCAACATCATTATACCCGCCAAAAGCATCACCGTTCTGATCGGTCAATCGGGCGCTGGCAAAACAACTTTGGTCGACATGGTTGTGGGTTTCAACCGCCCTGCCTCTGGGAAGATTTTGATTGATGGTGTTGATCTCAATGACATCAGCCTCAAAGCCTGGCGCGGCATGATTGGCTATGTGCCGCAGGAGTTGACGCTGCTCAAAGGCACGGTTCTGGATAATATCACTTTAGGTGACCCAGAACTTTCCGAGCAAGACGCGCTCGAAGCCTTGCGCCTTGCGGGGGCGAGTGAATTTGTGAAGGCCCTGCCCAAGGGGGTTCACACCCCCATCGGCACCATGGGGGCGCGGCTTTCGGGCGGTCAGCGCCAAAGGCTTTCGCTAGCGCGGGCGCTGGTGTGCAAGCCCCAGCTGTTGTTGCTCGATGAAGTGACCAGCGCTTTAGATGAAGCAACCGAGGCTGAAATCTGCGCCAATATTGCCGATCTGCGCGGGCAGCTCACCATCATCGCCATCACCCACCGCCCGGCCTGGACGCGGGTGGCCAGCAAGATTTATGCAGTGGCGGATGGTAAGGCAGTTGAGAAGAAGGCGAAGGGTTGAGGCGGACGGTTTATCAGATCATCTGAAAGATGCCTGATTTCAAAAACCGATCATAAGCCAAAGCGCTTGCGCGCATATTGGGCAACATCTCCGGCAGGCTGCTCCGCGAGAACCATTTGAGCGCCAGGCTTTCATCATCGCCCATTCTGAGATCGCCTGAGAAATTTCGGCTATAAAAATTCAACCCGAAGAATTGGCACTTGTGACCGTTAGGGAATGTAATGGTTTCCAAGGCTGGATTGCAGCCAAAGCCGAAGGGCTTCAGGTCCGCCACCGTCAATCCCGTTTCTTCCAGAACTTCGCGCGCCGCGACGGCCTCCAGCCCTTCCCCCTCTTCAGCATTGCCGCCCGGCAATCCCCAGAGGCCAAAGTCCCTTCGCTTCTGGAGCAGGATTTCTCCTGCCGGATTTTCCAAAACCACGCGCGCGCCGGGAACGAGCAAAAGTTGTGAGCCAACTTTGGCGCGCAGCTTGCCCAAATAGCTATCGGCGAAGGATGAAGTCATGATCCAACCTATGACAATTGCTGCCGCAGCGGAAGCCAGGATGAGGGGCGTTTTGAGGTGTTGCCCTTTGCTACCATTTCCCCTATAGGCCACGCATCTTGAGGTTGGGCTTGGCCCAGATGAACCGGGGTGCCCACCAGCGCCCCAAATGTTTTCAGCGCTTGCGTTATGGACCGCCTCAGTTCTTACGCCGCCGCGCTAGAACGCTCTAACCCGCTGCGTAAAGCAGACGTTTTAGGTTCGTGTGGCTGAGGCCCCGGCTGAAATGATTTGAAGGAAATATCTATGGCAAAATCTGCCGTTTCGATGACCCCCACCCTTTCTGATTTTGAATCCCTGCTCGAAGAAAGCTATCTCGACCGCCCGGTGCAAGAAGGCCGTGTTGTTAAGGGTAAAGTCCTTGCGATTGAAAACGAGCTTGTGATCGTTGACGTTGGCCTCAAGACGGAAGGCCGCATTCCGCTGAAGGATTTTGACCAGCCCGGCAAGCCTGCCGACATCAAGGTTGGCAGCACTGTTGAAGTTTATCTGGAGCGCATCGAAAACGCCCTTGGCGAAGCCGTGCTCAGCCGCGAAAAAGCCAAGCGCGAAGAAGCCTGGACGCGGCTTGAAGAAATGTCTGGCAAAGCTGAACGCGTTGATGGCGTGATCTTTGGCCGTGTCAAAGGCGGCTTTACGGTTGATCTTGGCGGCGCTGTGGCCTTCTTGCCCGGCAGCCAGGTTGACGTTCGCCCCATCCGCGATGTGGGCCCGCTGATGCATGTCTCGCAGCCCTTCGTTATTCTGAAGATGGACCGCCGCCGTGGCAATATTGTTGTCTCGCGCCGCGCCATTATGGAAGAGACGCGCGCTGAACAACGCAGTGAACTCGTCGGCAACTTGGCTGAAGGCCAAGTGGTTGAAGGTGTTGTCAAGAACATCACTGATTACGGCGCATTCGTTGATCTGGGCGGCATTGACGGTCTTCTCCATGTCACCGACATTGCCTGGAAGCGCGTCAATCATCCTTCGGATGTGTTGACCGTCGGCCAGAGCGTGAAGGTGCAGATCGTTCGCATCAATCCTGAAACCCAGCGCATCTCGCTGGGCATGAAGCAGCTCGACAAGGATCCATGGGAAATCGTGGCTGAGAAGTTCTCGGTCGGCTCCAAGGTCAAGGGTAAAGTCACCAATATCACGGATTACGGTGCTTTTGTTGAACTGGAAGATGGCATTGAAGGCCTCGTTCACGTTTCAGAAATGAGCTGGACCAAGAAGAACGTTCACCCCGGCAAAATCCTTTCCACCTCGGAAGCGGTTGAAGTTCAGGTTCTGGAAATTGACTCGGCCAAGCGCCGCATTTCTCTCGGCCTGAAACAAGTTCAGCAGAACCCATGGGTTTCCTTCTCGGCCAAATATCCGAAGGGCACGCAGGTTGAAGGCGAAGTCAAAAACATGACTGAGTTCGGTCTGTTTGTTGGCCTTGATGGCGATGTCGATGGCATGGTGCATCTGTCTGATCTGGATTGGAAGCGCCCCGGCGAAGAAGCGATCAAGGACTATAAAAAGGGCGACATGGTCAAGGCCGTCGTTCTCGATGTAGACCAGGAAAAGGAACGCATCTCGCTTGGCATCAAGCAGCTCACCGAAGGTGGTGCAGGTGCGGGTGCCACATCAAGTGCGCCAAAGGCTACCGGTGGTGCCAGCTCTGGCGGCGCGCCGCGCAAGGGCAGCAAGGTCACGTGCGAAGTGTTGAAGGTTGAAGATGGTGGGCTGGAAGTGCGCATCGTTGGAACCGACATGACGGCCTATGCCAAGCGTGGCGATTTGGCCCGCGACCGCGACAGCCAACGTTCAGATCGTTTCGCCGTTGGTGAAAAGTTTGATGCGGTGATCACTGCCATGGATGCCAAGGCCCGCAAGGTCAACGTTTCGATCAAGGCGATGGAAATTGCCGATGAACGCGAAGCCGTGGCCCAATATGGCTCATCCGATTCAGGCGCATCATTGGGAGACATTTTCCAAGCCGCGCTGAAGAAGAAGGAAGACGATAAGTAAGATCGGTTTTGGTTTGAATTGAAAGGCCGGAGGAAACTCCGGCCTTTTTGTTTTGCAGCCAAAGAACCTCATCTGCCTTCGAAACTTTCTCATATACCGAAGATGGCACCGGAGAAGGCTATAATCTCCATAGGCGCAAATTTATTTGCCTTCTCTCGTTTGCTCTTGCAAATGGGAGAAGGTGCCCGACAGGGCGGATGAGGGCTCTTCAAGCATGTCTAACCTTGACCTTTTTGCCATTCGGCCTAAACTGTTGCTATTGTTTTGGAATTGGGAAGCCGAAGGCCATGATCAAATCTGAACTCGTCCAAAAAATTGCGGATAAGAACCCCCATCTCTATCACCGGGATGTGGAGCGCATCGTCAACCGGGTGTTTGATGAAGTGATTGACGCGATGAAACAGGGCCACAGGGTGGAGCTTAGAGGCTTTGGGGCTTTCTCAGTCAAAGAGCGCAATGCCAGGCTGGGCCGCAATCCGCGTACGGGTGAAAGTGTTGACGTGACGGAAAAGCGCGTGCCGTTTTTCAAGACAGGCAAAGAGCTGCGCCAACGCCTGAATACCAAGGCTTAAACCATTGCGCCGGGTTCTCCGCTGGCTCATTGGCCTTCCCATTCTGATCATCGTGCTGGGCTTTGCTGTGGCCAATCGGCAATGGACGCAGCTGTCTTTGGATCCGTTCAATCAGACTTCGCCCGTTGTGGCGATTGATTTGCCGCTGTGGCTGATGACGTTCATTGGCATTTTCATTGGCATTGTGGTCGGCTGGTTTTTTTGCTGGCGCGCGCAAGGCAAATGGCGACGGCTGGCGCGGGACAGGGCGCATGAGATTTCCCGGCTGCAAAACGAAATCACATTGGCGGGCCAAGGACCACAAAAAATTGAGGCCCAAATGCTGGCCCCGTTGCCCGGCATTATGCCGTGAAGATTTTCTCTGCCGTTGATCTCGCGGCGGTATCCTATCATGATTATATTGAAGCATTGCGCACAGCCTTCAGAAGTGAGGTGACTGCACCACAGCGTTTCGTGGCCCAGACAGGGCCTGACACAACGCTGCTCACCATGCCGGCGTGGGACAAGGCTTTCACGGGGATCAAGACCGTGACTGTGAAAGGCGACAATGCGGCGCTTGGTTTACCTGTCGTTCAGGGCTCCTATCTGCTCATCGACAATGCAACGGGCGCTCCCGTGGCTGTGATGGATGGCACAGAATTGACCAGACGGCGCACGGCGGCGGCTTCGGCCTTGGCGGCAGATTATCTGGCGCGGAAGGATGCTGCTGTCTTGCTGCTGGTCGGTGCTGGGGCATTGGCTCTGCATTTTGCACGCGCGCATTCTGCTGTGCGACCGATCAAACGCGTTTTGGTTTTCAATCGTACGCAGGAAAAAGCTGTGGGTGTCGCCAAAGAGATCGGCGGCGAGGCGGTCACAGACTTGGCGGCGGCGATGGCGGTGGCTGATATTGTGAGCGGCATCACGTCTGCCCATGGTGCCGTGATCCTGGGCCAGCATGTGAAGCCCGGCACGCATCTCGATCTCGTCGGGGCCTATCGGCCTGAGATGCGCGAGACGGATACAGCGGCGGTTGGCATGGCGCGGGTTTATGTGGATACGCGCGAAGGGGCCCTTCACGAGGCGGGCGATTTGCTGCTGGCCGAGAAAGAAGGCCAATTCAAATGGGCCGATATTCAGGGCGATCTTTTCGAGCTGACGCGGAGCAAGATGATGGGGCGCAAGACGGAAGCGGAAGTGACTCTGTTCAAAAGCAGCGGCACGGCGCTGGAAGATTTGGCAGCGGCCAAGATGGTGTATTTGCGCGGTTGATTGTTTGCGGCTAAAGCGTCGGCAAAAGAGCCCTCATCCGGCCTTCGGCCACCTTCTCCCATGCGAAGACGCACGGGAGAAGGACATAAATTACTTCGCCCTTCTCCCGTTTGTACTTACAAATGGGAGAAGGTGCCCGAAGGGCGGATGAGGGCCCTCTTAAGGCGAAGAAAACTATGACCAACCCCATCTGCGTTGCCCTCGATACACCGGACGTTGCCAAAGCCGTGGCCCTTGCCCGTGCGGTCAAGCTCCATGTCGGCATGATGAAGATTGGCCTCGAATTTTTCTATGCCAATGGTGCGGCTGGCTATGAAGCGGTGGCGCGTGAAGGTGTGCCGATTTTTCTTGATCTGAAGCTGCACGACATTCCCAACACGGTAGCGCAGGGGCTGAAGTCACTCCTGAATTTGTCACCTGCACCCATCATCACCAACATTCATTGCTCTGGCGGTTTTGATATGATGAGGGCCGCCAAAGATGCGGTGGGCGACAGAGTGAAACTGATTGGTGTCACCATTCTCACCTCGCTCTCCAACGAAAATATCTGGGCCGCTGGATTTGATACCCGCAAGAGCGACGAACATGCGCTTAATCTGGCGCGGCTCGCGCAGTCTGCCGGGCTTGATGGTGTGGTCTGTTCACCGCATGATCTTGCCGCCATTCGCACGCATCTGCCGCGCTCCTTCTTGACGGTGGTTCCAGGCATTCGGCCAGCGGATGCTGCGGCGCAGGATCAAAAGCGCGTGGCCACGCCCAAAGCGGCGGTGGATTCGGGGGCTGATGTGTTGGTGATTGGCCGTCCGATCACCGAAGCGGCTGATCCAGCCAAGGCTGCGGCTGATATTTTTGCGAGCCTCACATGACCAAGGTTAAAATCTGCGGGCTTTCAACGGCAGAGACGATACAGGCAGCGCTTGATGCGGGCGCTGATTTCGTGGGTCTGGTATTTTATCCCAAAAGCCCACGCAATGTGTCCTTGGCGCAGGCTGCTGCCTTGTCTGCCCAAGCCGGGAGCCGCGCCAAGATTGTGGCCCTTGTGGTGGACGGCGATGATCAACTTCTCAAAGCCATCGTGAAGGCAGCCAAGCCAGATTATGTCCAGGCTCATGGCAGCGAAACGCCGCAGCGCATTGAAGAGATCAAAAACCAGACCGGTGTTGGCGTGATCAAAGTGATCAAAATAAAAGACGCTGCGGATTTAGCTTTGGCCAAAGATTTCCGTGCGGTGGCTGATCTCATCATGTTTGAACCCAAGGCACCGCAAGGCTTGCTGCCCGGCGGCAATGGGCTTTCATTTGATTGGAGCTTACTGAAAGGCCAGGCTGCCCCGTTCATGCTGGCTGGCGGGCTGACGCCGGACAACGTGGCCCGGGCCATAGCACTTTCAGGCGCCCCGATTGTGGATGTGTCCTCCGGCGTTGAATCGACCCCCGGCGTGAAAGACATTCACCTCATTCGGAAATTCATTGAGGCGGCCAAGGCCAGCGGCTAGAAGAGATTTATGACCTCTATGACCCCCAATTCCTATCGTACCGGGCCCGACGAAAAAGGCCTGTTTGGCATCTATGGCGGCCGTTTTGTCGCCGAAACATTGATGCCGCTGATTTTGCAGCTTGAGCAAGCTTACAAGGACGCCAAGGCGGACCCTTCGTTCCAAGCCGAGTTGGATGATTTTCTTGAGCATTATGTGGGAAGGCCAAGCCCATTGTATTTTGCAGAGCGGCTGACCGAACATCTTGGCGGCGCTAAGATTTACCTTAAACGCGATGAGCTTAATCACACGGGCGCTCACAAGATCAACAATGTGATGGGCCAGATTTTGCTGGCGCGGCGCATGGGCAAGAAACGCATCATTGCTGAGACAGGGGCTGGCCAACATGGCGTGGCGACGGCCACGGCCTGTGCACGCTTTGGGCTGGAATGCATTATCTACATGGGCGAAGTGGACATCGCCCGCCAAGCGCCCAACGTTTTTCGCATGAAACTGCTGGGGGCCACTGTCGTTCCCGCCAAATCTGGTTCGCGCACGTTGAAAGATGCCTTGAATGAAGCGCTGCGCGATTGGGTGGCCAATGTGGAGGATACGTTCTATTGCATCGGCACTGTTGCTGGCCCGCATCCTTACCCTGAAATGGTGCGCGATTTTCAATCGGTGATCGGCCGCGAAACCAAAGAGCAAATGATGAAACGCGAAGGCCGCTTGCCGGATTCACTGGTGGCGGCGATTGGCGGCGGCTCCAATGCCATGGGCCTGTTCCATCCTTTTCTTGATGACAAGAGTGTTGAAATCATCGGCGTGGAAGCGGCAGGTTATGGCCTCAAGAAAAAACATGCGGCCTCCATCGCCGGCGGCAGGCCCGGCATTTTGCATGGCAACAGAACTTATCTGCTGATGGATGATGATGGCCAGATTACCGAGGGCCATTCGATTTCGGCGGGGCTGGATTATCCCGGCATCGGGCCGGAACACGCGTGGCTCCACGATATGAAGCGGGTTCAATATGTTTCGGCCACGGACAAAGAGGCTTTGGAAGCGTTTCAGCTGTGCTGCAAGTTGGAAGGCATCATTCCCGCACTCGAACCTTCGCACGCGCTGGCCCATGTAATGAAGATCGCACCCAAGCTGCCGCGTGATCATCTGATGGTGATGAATATGTGTGGCCGCGGCGACAAGGATATTTTTACGGTGGCCGATATTCTGGGGGTGAAGCTGTAGGTTTGACGGGTGGCTTACACTGTATTACAATGTAAGTGAGGAGACTTGGTATGAGCACAGTTCCATTTTCAATGCGGCTTGATGCAAAATTAAAAACGCGTTTAGAGAAAGAAGCTAAGCGGCGCGATCGCACAGCTGGCTTTCTCGCCAACCGGGCCATCAAGCTTTATTTTGATGAGCTGGATCGTCTCGAGCAAGAGTTGCAAGCCGCAGAACGCGAAGCAGATGCAGGGATTTTTGTTTCAGGAGATGCTGTTCATGCTTGGATGGCATCTTGGGGCACGGACGAGGAACTTCCCCCTCCCAGGCCAGAAATATTTCCTGAAGTGAAAGCAAAGAAGAAAGTGGCTTGATGGCTCGGCCAGTTGTTATAGTTCAACGAGCCATCGTCGATTTGCGGTGGTTCAGAGTTTATTATGACGATATTTTTCCAGAAGGCCTTTCCCGCGCAAACGCACAAATTGATAAAATCCTCCGCCTTCTCGCGTCCTACCCCAAGATGGGTCGGCCAGCTGGAAAATCGCCGCGTCGACAATTTTCTATTCCAAACATTCCCTTCACAATCGTCTATCGTGATAAAGGCGATGTGATTGAAATACTTCGTATCCTGGACCAACGTTCTGAATCCTATCTCAAAGATTTGTTTGAAAGATCATGACAACACGCATATCCGATAAATTTTCTGCACTCAAACACCAAAGCCGCGCCGCTCTGGTCACCTTCGTCACGGCGGGTGATCCTGATTATGATACCTCGCTGAAAATCATTCAGGGCCTGCCCAAGGCTGGTGCTGATATTCTTGAGCTCGGTATGCCGTTCACGGATCCTATGGCGGACGGTCCTGCGATTCAGGCCGGAGGTCTTCGGGCTTTGGCTTCGGGCCAGACGATGAAGAAGACGTTGAAACTGGTAAAAGCTTTTCGTGCGGAAGACAAAGACACACCAGTGGTTCTGATGGGCTATTATAATCCGATCTATGTTTATGGCGTTGAGAAGTTTCTCGTCGACGCCAAGGCTTGTGGTGTTGATGGTTTGATCGTGGTTGATCTGCCGCCCGAAGAAGATGATGAACTGTGTATTCCGGCGCTGGCGGCGGGTTTGAATTTCATCCGCCTGACCACGCCCACCACGGATGACAACCGCGCACCTGCCGTGTTCAAACACACTTCTGGCTTTGTCTATTACGTTTCGGTTCTGGGCATCACCGGCACCAAGGCGCCCGATCTCAAATCCGTGGCCAGCAATGTCAAGCGCTTGAAGAAACATACAGCTTTGCCCATCTGTGTGGGGTTCGGGGTTAAGACCGCTGAACAAGCCCGCGCCATTGCCAAGAACGCCGATGGCGTGGTGGTGGGTTCGGCCTTGGTTTCAGCAGTGGAGAAGTCATTGACAAAAAGTGGCAAGGCCACGGCACAAACACCTAAAGCGGTTCACAAGCTGGTGGCAGAAATTGCCCAAGGGCTGCGGAGTTAAAAGATGAATTGGATCAAGAATTTTGTTCGCCCGCGCATTCGCTCCATTCTGGGTGCTGCGACAACCAAGCGCGAAGTGCCGGAGAATATGTGGATCAAGGATCCTGACTCGGGCGAGATGGTTTTTTATAAGGATCTGGAAGCCAATCAATTTGTGTTTCCGGGATCCAATCATCATCACCGCATGCCCTCGGCCTTGCGTTTCGGCATGATGTTTGACAGCGGTGCCTTTGAAATTTTGCCCGCCCCCGTGGCCACCGTTGATCCGCTGAAATTTCGCGCCGAGAAGCGCTATGTCGATCAACTGAAAGATGCCAAGGCCAAATCGGGCGTGGAAGATTCGGTTCAGGCTGGCTTTGGCAAAGTCAATGATCAGCAGATGGTGGTCGCCGTGCAGGACATGGGCTTTATCGGCGGCTCTCTTGGCATGGCGGCGGGCGATGCGATCATCGCGGCCATGCGCTTTGCGGTTTCAAAGCGCTGCCCCTTTGTGATGTTTGTGGCTTCTGGTGGGGCGCGGATGCAGGAGGGCATTCTCTCGCTCATGCAATTGCCGCGCACGACGATTGCGGTTCAGGAACTGCGCGCAGCCAAGCTGCCTTACATCGTGGTGTTGACCAACCCGACGACGGGTGGTGTGACCGCGTCTTATGCGATGCTGGGCGATGTGCACCTTGCAGAACCCAATGCCATCATCGGCTTTGCCGGCCAACGGGTGATTGAACAGACCATCCGCGAGAAACTGCCGCAAGGTTTTCAACGTTCGGAATATCTGAAAGACCACGGCATGGTCGATATGGTGGTGCACCGCCATGAGATGAAAGACATGGTGAGCCGCATTGCACTGTTGCTCACCAAGCAAGATCGCCGCGCCACCGCGGGGGCACTGGTTGCGGCGGAGTAATGCGCTCTGACGCCATTTTGATGCGGCTTCTCGCTTTGCATCCCAAGATCATTGATCTCTCTTTGGTGCGCATGGAACGGCTTTTGGCGCGGCTGGGGAACCCGGAGCGCAAGTTGCCTAAAGTCATTCATATTGCGGGCACCAATGGCAAGGGATCAACGCTGGCCATGGCGCGGGCCATGATCGAAGCGGCGGGCCTCAAAGTTCATGCCTATGTCTCGCCGCATCTGGTGCGCTTTCATGAGCGTATTTGCTTGGCGGGCGAACTCATTTCGGAAGCGGAACTTGTGGCGCTGCTGGAAGAATGTGAAATGGCAAATGGCACCGCGCCCATCACGTTTTTCGAGATCACGACGGTGGCGGCGTTTCTTGCATTCTCGCGCACGCCTGCGGATTATCTTTTACTGGAAGTCGGCCTCGGCGGAAGGCTGGATGCCACCAATGTGATCGCCAAGCCCGCCGTCAGCGTGATCACTTCGATCGGGCTTGATCACCAGCACTATCTCGGCGAGACGGTGGAAGAAATTACTCGCGAAAAGGCCGGCATTTTAAAGCGCGGTTGTGTTGGTGTTGTCGGTGCCAATGCCCCGGAGGTGCGTGAGGAGATTGAGCAGGTGGCGCTGCGTGTGGGCGCGCCGCTCAAGATTGCCAACCAAGATTGGCAAAGCTTTACGCAACATGGCCGCTTGGTGTTTCAGGATGAGAATGGCCTGCTGGACTTGCCATTGCCCGCGCTTCTAGGCCCGCACCAGATTGACAATGCCGGCAATGACATAGCTGCCCTTCGCGCAGTGAATGATACGCGCATCACCGAAGATGCGATTGCTGCAGGTTTGCGCCAGGTGACATGGCCCGCGCGGATGCAGAACCTTGGCGCTGGCCATTTGCGCGCATT
>JAYWAB010000160.1:0-2017 GCA_043782835.1 Aestuariivirga sp. | reverse complement strand
GATGAACAGGTCTTTGAGGTCATAGCCCGTATTGTCCTTGCGAAGCGCTTTGAGGCCATTCCAAATGCGCCCATCGGCCAGCACCACTTCAAGGCCCAGACACATTTCCCGCGCCGGGCCGTAAGCCAAAACATTGAGGCCCCCGGCATTGGTGGAAAGATTACCGCCGATGCGACAGGTGCCTTCAGAGGCGAGCGACAAAGGCAACAGCCTGTCCACCGCCGCCGCCGCTTCCTGCACGCGCTGTAAAATACAGCCCGCCTCAACCGTGATTGAATTATCTGCGGAATCGACAGCGATGATCTTGTTCATCCGGTCGAGCGACAACAAAACCTCATCGCCCAAAGGCGTCTGCCCGCCGACGAGCCCGGTGTTGCCCGATTGCGGCACGATGTTGGTGCCCGTTTCATGCGCCAGTTTCAATATGGCCGAAACTTCCGCCGTGGTGGCGGGCCGCAAAACAACAGGCGTGTGCCCCTTCCACAAATCGCGCCATTCCTTGAGATAAGCCGCTTTTTCCAAGGGCTCGGTGATGGCGTTTTTGGCACCAACGATAGCGATGAATTTTTGTATGAGGGATGAGTCCATGGCACACTTCTAAAGACAGTCTATGCGCGCAGCAAGCAAGACCCCTCATCCTCCCCAGAGGGGGAGGTGTCATGCGGAAGCATGACAGTGGAGAGACCTGCTCACGCGCCGAAAGAACCCCTCCGGCGCTTCGCGCCACCTCCCCCTAAGGGGAGGATAAAGTGCGCGGTGCCGCGGCCCGCTTCAATCTATCGTTGATCGCTTCGCCAAGGCCAGTCGAGGGAATGGGGGCGACGGCGATGATCTCAGGTGCCGCCGCATCAAGCTGATGCAGCATCGCAAAAAGATTGGCAGCGGCTTCGACCACATCACCCTTGTGCGACAGGTTGAGCGGCGCATCATAAGCGCAAAAGCCTAACTGTGCCTCACCCGCTCGCCAGCTTTCAGCATTGAGCCGCAGCACAGCGCGCGGCGCATAGTGACTCTCCAACTGGCCGGGCGCATGCAAGGGACCAGCGGTTGCAGCCTCCAATTTTCGGCCCAAGGCATCTTCGATGATCTCCCGTGCTAGCCCACCGCTGCGCAGCAGGCGCGGTGTGTCGTCAAGCAGGCTCACAATGGTGGACTCCAATCCCACAGCACAGCGCCCGCCGTCAAGGATCATCGCCACCTTATCGCCCAGACCTTCGCGCACATGCACCGCCGTCGTGGGGCTGATGCGGCCAGAGGGATTGGCCGAAGGCGCCACTACGGGCCGCCCCACATCACGCAGCAATTCCAACGCCAATGGATGTTGTGGCACACGCAGAGCAATGGAAGGCAGGCCCGCCGAAGCGAGCAGTGACACCGAGCAATCCACCCGTCGCGGCACCACCAAAGTGAGCGGCCCCGGCCAAAACCGCGCCGCCAGTTTCAAGGCATCGCCAGAGAACTGCCCCAGCGCGAAGGCTGCTTCAACATCTTCAACATGGGCAATCAAAGGATTGAAAGAAGGCCGCCCCTTTGCCCCATAAATCTTGGCCACGGCGAGATCATTGGTAGCATCAGCCCCAAGGCCATAAACAGTCTCCGTCGGGAAAGCGACCAGCCCCCCGCTCCGCAAAATCTCAGCTGCTCTTGCAACATCATTCATCGCATCACCGCCTCGCCCTTTCCCCCACAGGGAGAAGGGCAAAACATTTCACAAAGGTGAAATCATTATCCCGGTTGCGCGCCATCATAACCTTCAACAACGACGAGATCCATTTCGCCCTTGCCCTGACGTTTTATCTTGGCGACAGCATATTCAGCTGAATGGTAACAGGCCAAAGCACTGGCGTAATCTTTGAATTCGATGATCACATGACGTGATCGCTGTTTGCCTTCGACCAGTTCACAGGCCCCACCACGGGCCAGGAACCGCCCGCCATATTTGCCGAATGCGATTGCGTTTTCTGCCTGATAGGCTTTGTAACCTTCGGGATCGCTCACATCGACATGCGCAATCCAA
>JAYWAB010000159.1:0-2139 GCA_043782835.1 Aestuariivirga sp. | reverse complement strand
GCGGCGATTTTAGCATCGGTAAAAATAAACACTAACATAGTTGCCATGTCTGGTGCGATCATGCCTGAACCTTTGGCAATGCCGCTGATGGTGACAGTTTTGCCGGCGATCATAACTTGCGCTGTTGCCATCTTTGCGAATGTATCGGTCGTCATGATGGCCTTTGCGGCCATATCCCAAGAATTGGCCTTTGCATCTGCCTTCAACGCTGCAAGGGCATTGACGATTGGTGCAGGATCCAACGGTTCGCCGATCACACCAGTTGAGGCTTGAAAAATTTCGCCTTGCTTGCAGCCAAGTTCTTTGGCTGCGGCGACGGCGACGGCCTTTACAGTTTCAACGCCCTTTTTACCGGTGAAGGCATTGGCATTGCCGGCATTCACCACTACGGCGCGGGCTTTGCCGAGCTTGAGACTTTTGGCGCACCAATCAACTGGGGCTGATGGTGACTTAGATTTCGTCAAGCAACCTGCAACGGTTGTCCCCTCGGCCAGAGTGGCGAGAAGCACATCAACACGATCTTTGTAACGAATGCCCGTGGCGGCCGCAGCTAGGCCCACGCCCGCAATCTCAGGCATGGCTGGAAAGCTCGTTGGCGCCAAGGGTGAAACCATATGCGCCATAAGCTCGCTCCGTTTAATTTATTGCTTCTTTGGGTCTGCGCTTGCGTCTGGCAAGACAAGATCGCCCTTGCCAGCGTCTTCTGCTTGGCCCCGAACAGCAGCGGCGGCACCACCATCCTGCTTTTGCGGCATGGCGTTTTGCTGGGCTTTGGTTTCTTCTTGCGCTTTCTTCAGATCAGGGTCGATAATCTCAACCTTGGCCGTGCCTTGCAGTGAGGCAAGCTTGGCTTGCACTTTGTCACGCACCAAAACGTTTTTGATGGCTTCCTTCACCTGATCATAAGGTTGGGCAGAACCCATCTTGCGATCGTCAAGGCGAATGACGTGCCAGCCATAGTCAGTTTTGATTGGCGGTGAAACGTCGCCAACTTTAAGGGCGAAGGCCGCCTTAGAAAATTCCGGTACCATTTCGGGTGCGGTGAAATAACCGAGGTCGCCGCCGTAATCCTTTGAACCGTCCAAGCTATATTGCTTGGCGAGATCTTCGAACTTGGCGCCGCCCTTTAGTTTAGCTTCTATGTCGTTGGCTTCTTTTTCGGTGGCCACGAGAATGTGGCGAGCGCGAATGCGTTCAGTTTGCTGAACCTTCGCAGATTCCTTGTCATAAGCAGCTTTGATTTCGGCTTCGGTAACTGTCGGAGCAAGTTTCTCGGTGAGGTAAGAATCACGCAGGGCCTTGGCCTGATAGGCAGCAAGGCGGCGCTTATAGTCTTCCGAATTGGCGATGCCTTCTTGGGCCGCAACTTGAGCCAGCAGGTGGCGCTCAATCAAAAACTCCACCACAAAGGGGAAGCGCAGTTTGGCGGGCATGTTGGGCAATTGGCCAATCACGTCATCAAAGGCCATACGCACTTCTGAGGTTTTTATTTCGTAGCCGTTGACTGTGGCCACGGTTTTATCATCGCCAGCCAGATTGGATGGGCTGGTTTGTGCCACAGCGGCCGAGACAAAGCTCAGGCCAATGAGGCCAACAAGAAGTGCGGTTTTCAAAGAAAAGTGAACGTGTTTCATGGATCCCATCAGCAATACCCCCGCAAGGTCGACCGTATATTGGGGCATTGGCCTTGAAACAAGGCAACAATATGCCTTTTCGGTCTTCTGTTGCGGCGGTGCAACAGGTTGAAAGCGTGCGCTTGGCCCCCTATCTCAGGTCAATTACAGGATTGGGTTCCACAAGCCGTTTCTCTGGGCTATATGCGGGCCAAATCGCTTAACTTTTATGGGCTTTGGCCTATCAGGAACGAATCACATGCTCGGATTGGGTAATCTCGCCGCCAAAGTTTTTGGGACGACGAATGGTCGCAAATTGGTGCCTTTTGAGAAAAGGGTGCCTGCCATCAACGCGCTGGAAGCCAAATATGCAGCATTGAGTGATTCGGAGCTGAAAGACCTCACCACGCTGTTCAAGGCCGAATTGGCTGGTGGTAAGCCGCTGGATGATCTGCTTGTGCCAGCCTTTGCGGCGGTGCGTGAAGCGGCCAAACGTGCGCTGGGCCTTCGGCATTTTGATGTGCAG
>JAYWAB010000158.1:0-14490 GCA_043782835.1 Aestuariivirga sp. | reverse complement strand
AATCGAAGTTTTCACCCAAGGCTTGGATTGCAGGCCGAGGGCCGCAGCTTTCTTGGCCAGCAAGCCAGCGCCGATCAACACCGATGGATTGGATGTATTGGTGCAAGAGGTGATGGCCGCAATCACCACATCGCCGTGGCCGATGTCAAAATTTTTGCCTTCAACTTTCACGCGGCGTGCCGAGTCACCAGTCTTGTTGTAACCAGCCTTATCCTTGGGCGCTTCGAGGGCGGCAAGGAAGCCGCTCTTGATTGTATCCAGTGGCGCAAACTTTTCGGGGCGATTGGGCCCAGCCATGGCTGGCACAACGGTTGCGAGATCAAGCGACAACATGTCGGTAAATAGAGGCTCGGCTTTGGTGGAGCCGTACATGCCTTGCGTCTTGCAATACTTCTCAACCAGCGCGATCCGGTCTTTGGCGCGGCCAGAGAATTTGAGATAGTCAACGGTCACGCCGTCGACGGGGAAGAAGCCGCAAGTGGCACCATATTCCGGCGCCATGTTGGCGATGGTTGCACGGTCTGCCAAGGTGAGATGCTTCAAACCTTCGCCAAAGAATTCAACAAACTTGTTCACCACGCCCTTTTTGCGCAGCATCTGCGTGACCAACAACACAAGGTCAGTGGCGGTCACACCCTCTTTCAATTTGCCCGTCATGCGAAAGCCGATCACTTCTGGCAGCAACATGGATTGCGGTTGGCCCAACATCGCAGCCTCAGCTTCAATACCACCCACGCCCCAACCCAGAACGCCAAGACCGTTGACCATGGTGGTGTGCGAGTCTGTGCCGACCAGCGTATCAGGATAAGCAATCGTGTGCTTGCCTTCCTGCTTGGTCCACACGGCTTGCGCCAGATATTCCAAATTCACCTGATGGCAAATACCCGTTCCGGGAGGAACCACGCGGAAATTCTCAAAGGCACCCTGCCCCCATTTCAGGAACTTATAGCGCTCCATGTTCTGCTCATATTCGCGCTTCACATTTGCAGCGAGCGCTTGCTTATTTCCAAAATAATCGACAACCACCGAATGGTCGATGACGAGATCAACCGGCACCAGCGGATTGATCTTGTTGGCCTTGCCGTGAAGCGTTTTCATGCCATCGCGCATCGCCGCCAAATCCACCACTGCGGGAACGCCGGTGAAATCCTGCATCAACACCCGCGCTGGCCGGAAGCCGATTTCGGTATCGCCCTTGCCTTTGTTGGCCAGCCAGGTGACAAATCCTTCAATGTCTTTCTTGGTGACGCTGCGGCCATCTTCAAAGCGCAGCAGATTTTCCAGCAACACCTTCATTGAGAAGGGCAGATTGGAGATGCCCTTCAGCCCGTTCTTTTCCGCCGCTTTCAAGCTGTAATAAATATAGGACTTGGAACCCAATTTGAGCGTCTTGCGGGATTTGAAGGAATCAAGCGACATGGCGGGCCTCGTATAGTTGAAATTGAACGCAGCTTTAGCGAATGTTGCGCCGCAATACAAATGGTGACTGTTATTTCTGGCCTAAAACGCGCTCCTGATAGGTAATGGTTTCGGCAATCAAAATGCGCCAGATTTTTTCGACGGCCTGGCGCGGCACTTTCGTATCTGAAGCCCTTGCCACGACGTTCTGTACAACGCGCTCAATGCGATCAGGCAGCATGGCGGCAATGCCTGCTTTGTTCTTCACCTCAATCACACGGTCCATAATTTCAAAACGCTTCTGCAAAAGAACAACAAGTGCAATATCCACTTGGTCAATCTCATCGCGCAGCTTTGCCAATGCAGGATTTTCAATCATAAAGTGGTATTTCCAATCTGCTTGAGGCGAGTAGAAAGCCGCGTGCGCTCGCCCGTAAGTCCCTTATAATCCAATTGATCTATCGACATTTCACCCAATTGAGCATCAATTGCCAAGGCCAAGCTTGCGCCATCGGGATGTTTTTCCAAAACCTCCAAGGGATCAACCTGAATGCGAATGGTGAAAAGAATATCGCCAGATTTGGGCAACCTGCGCAAGGTTTGGCGCTCCAGCCGTATGAACACTTGTCCGCGCAAGTCACCCCCACCAAAACGCCTGCCCGGGCCAGAGTTGGAATGCGGGTGATAGAGTTTCATGTCATCATGCAACGACCAGTTCCACCGCAACACAGGTTGGTCAACTTGCAGATTATCAAAAATGCGTTCGATCATTGACGCATTACGTGTACCCACACCAAAGCTGGGAACGGGCTGGTGAATATCATGCAGAGGCTTGCGAAATTTTTCCAGAAGATTCCATGCCGACGGAAAGCACAGCGAGGCCGCGACAAGCCGCCAACCTTCGGCAGATTTGCGCATCAGCACGAGATCTTCTTGAACGAGCAATGCAGCACGGGCGATGGCGGCGTTTCTCAAGCTACCTTTTAATTCGTCATCCCGGCGAATGCCGGGGTGACGGAGCGAAAGAGATGAGCCGTCAGCAACATAAATCTCAGGAAAATACGTCAGCAAATGCGCCCGCAGCAATTCGAAAACTTCTTCCTGCGCCGCTTCGGTACCCTCATCCGAAACCAGAACTTTCTCTGGCAAAGTCCTGTAAAGATTCAGCTTCTCATCAAGATAGGCAGTGAGATTTTTATCGACTTCAATCCAGTCTTTAAGATCAAGCCGCGAGAGGCCAATCGTGAAAGGCTTAGACGAGCCGTCGTAGGGCGTATGAAATTTGGGCGCGTTGCGCATCACCGATCCCGTTTGCGCAACCAGGCAGGTGCCCACACGCCGAAAAAAGCCATCAGCAAAATCCAAATCGAATTGACCACGGGTGCTCTGCGGAACGCTTCAGATTCAGGTTGATCAACTGAATCATGAAAAGGCACGAGCAAATGATTTGCTTGATTGAGCTGTTCAGATGGCACCATGATGCGGTAGCCACCCGTCGCCACAACAAGATGTCCGTTATTGGCATTAAAATTCCGATCAAACAAAATTGACTGAATGCCATAGGAATTCAGCATGCCATTGATCACTTCAGCACGCGGCAAACTATAAGACCGATAAGCCAGAACCAGTTCACGCTCCGTGGTCACAGCTTTAAACCCGCCGCTCCACCATCATCTTCTTGATCTCAGAAATCGCTTTTGCGGGCGACAGTCCCTTGGGGCAAGCTTTGGCGCAATTCATGATCGTGTGGCAGCGATAAAGCCGGAACGGGTCTTCGAGATTATCCAACCGCTCGCCCGTGGCTTCATCGCGGGAGTCAATCAGCCAGCGATAGGCCTGCAACAACACGGCAGGGCCGAGATAGCGATCGCCATTCCACCAATAGCTCGGGCACGATGTGGAGCAGCAGGCGCACAGAATGCACTCATAGAGCCCATCAAGCAGCGCGCGCTCTTGCTCACTTTGCCGCCATTCGGCTTGCGGCGTGGGTGTGGTGGTTTTGAGCCAAGGCTCGATGGAGCGATGCTGCGCATAAAACCGCGTCATGTCCGGCACCAAGTCTTTGACCACAGCCATATGCGGCAAAGGATAAATCCGCACATCGCCCTTCACCTCATCGCAGGATTTGAGACAGGCCAGCGTATTGGCACCATCAATATTCATCGCACAAGACCCGCAAATCCCCTCGCGACACGAGCGCCGGAAAGTGAGTGTGGCGTCTTGCTCATTCTTGATTTTGATCAAAGCATCCAAAACCATCGGCCCGCACTCATCCATGTTCACATGGTAGGTGTCGACCTGCGGGTTCTTCCCGTCATCCGGGTTCCAGCGATAGATTTTGAACGCACGAATGTTTGTGCCCGTTGGCATGGAATGAACCTTACCGGGCTGGATTTTGGAATTCTGCGGAAGAGTGAATGCGACCATGGTTTGACCAATCAATATTCGATTTCAACAAGGGGAAGTTTGTGCACGCGCGAATTGCCAAGATCAATTGTCAAAAGTACACCTGACTCTAAGTGTCGTTGATACATCTTCAATGCGATCTGCAAACGACCCATTAGAAGTTCAGGTCGATGTCTTCCGGGCCTCAACTGGACCACACTTGGCTTTTCCGCACCGGAAGCCGCCAACATCGCGCCAAAATCGAGATCACAAGTCAACACAATTGCATCGTTTGCACGGGCCCAATTCATGAAAGATTCATCAGCATCCGCTTCACCACCAACATCGGTCCAATATGTAGATTCATGGCCCGCACCTCTCAAGAACGAAAGCCATTTGTTGGATAGATTGACATCAACAAGAAACTTCATGCCGCAGGCAAAACTTCAATTGCAAGACTAGATGAAATCCAAGCTGCGTATCGCATAGCTTCCAAAATGTCTTCGCGCTCCAAAAGCGGAAAGTCATCCAACATTTCGTCAATAGTAGCTCCTGCACCCAGTTGCCCCACAATCATGCCAACTGTAATCCGCATCCCGCGAATGCAGGGCTTTCCACCCATCACATCTGGGTTACGTGTAATCCTTGGAAATTCAGACATATCTCATCTCCTTGATTGCAATATACCAAAAGGACAGAATGTTCGCAAACGCCCATCAATACACCCGCGCCTTTGGCTTGATATATTCGACGTCCTTGCTCATCGTATAGTCATGCACCGGACGGTAGCCGAGGGTGACTTTCTTCTTCGCTTCATCGGTCCAAGCCAGCGTGTGCTTCATCCAGTTCTTGTCATCGCGCTTAGGGAAATCTTCTCTGGCGTGTGCACCGCGGCTTTCCTTGCGGGCCAGAGCGGAGTCAACGGTAACGGCCGCCTGCACCACAAGATTATCAAACTCCAGTGTCTCGATCAGATCAGAATTCCAGATCAGCGAACGGTCGGTGACAGAAATATCATCCACCGCTTTCCACACATCATTGATGCGCTTGGAACCGATGGCCAGCGTTTCGCCGGTGCGGAACACGGCGGCATCTTCCTGCATCGCACGCTGCATCTTGTCACGGAGCTTCGCGGTAGACATGCTGCCCTTGGCTTGGCGAAATTTGTCCAGCCGCGCCACAGCTTCATCGCCGGCCCCCGGCTTCAAGCTGGATTGCGCAGCGCCAGCCTTGGTGAGTTCCGCACAGCGCAGACCCGCCGCCCGGCCAAACACCACAAGATCAATCAGTGAATTGGAGCCCAAGCGATTTGCGCCATGCACGGACACACACGCCGCCTCGCCCACAGCAAACAAGCCTGGCACAGTTTTTTCAGGATCGCGCTTGTCACCAGCCAACGCCTCGCCATGATAATTCGTGGGAATGCCCCCCATATTATAGTGCACCGTAGGCAAGATCGGGATTGGTTCTTTGGTCACATCCACGCCCGCAAACACCTTGGCGGATTCGGAAATGCCCGGCAGACGTTCATGCAACACTTTGGGATCAAGATGTTCAAGATGGAGATGGATGTGATCCTTCTCTTTGCCAACGCCGCGCCCTTCACGAATTTCCAGTGTCATCGAACGCGAGACAACATCGCGTGAAGCGAGGTCTTTGGCCGAAGGCGCATAACGTTCCATAAACCGCTCGCCCGCCGAATTGGTGAGATAGCCGCCTTCGCCACGCGCACCTTCAGTGATCAAACAGCCCGCGCCATAAATGCCGGTCGGGTGAAATTGCACAAATTCCATATCCTGCAAGGGCAAGCCTGCGCGTAAAACCATGGCATTGCCATCGCCTGTGCAGGTATGCGCCGATGTGGCCGAGAAATAGGCCCGGCCATAACCACCCGTGGCAATGATCACTTGCTGGGCGCGGAAACGGTGCATCGTGCCATCTTCCATGCACAAAGCCATCACACCGCGACACACACCGTCTTCCATGATGAGATCCAAAGCGAAATATTCAATATAGAACGTCGTCTCATAACGCAGCGATTGGCCATAAAGCGTGTGGAGCATGGCGTGTCCCGTGCGGTCTGCGGCCGCACAGGTACGCTGCACCGGCGGGCCTTCACCCATGTTCATCATATGCCCACCAAAGGGGCGCTGATAAATCTTGCCATCTTCCGTGCGCGAAAACGGCATACCGAAATGTTCAAGTTCATAAACCGCCGTGGGCGCATTGCGCACCAGATATTCAATGGCATCCTGGTCGCCCAGCCAGTCAGCCCCCTTCACCGTGTCATACATATGCCACTGCCAAGAATCTGGGCCCATGTTGGAAAGCGAAGCCGCAATCCCGCCTTGCGCTGCCACGGTATGCGAGCGCGTAGGAAAAACTTTGGTGATACAGGCTGTTTTCAATCCCGCTTGCGACGCCGCCAAAGCAGCCCGAAGGCCAGAGCCGCCGGCGCCAACTACTACAACATCAAAGGAATGATCTGTAATGGGATAAGTGGTCATGTCGCGGCTCTCATATTTTGAACGCCCCTACTGTCGTCATCCCAGCGAAAGCTGGGATCCAGCTTTCTTGCGGTTGAGAAGGAAGGAAGCTGAATTCCCGCCTGCGCGGGAATGACGTCGAGTTGGTGTTGCAGTGCGTAAAGTTGCTGCATTCTCACGCACCAAAATTCATTTTGAGAACAGCAAAAATGCCAAGGCCCATCAGACCATAAGCCAAGAACGCGTTGAGCAGCAGCGCTACAAGCTTCGGCGCGGTGCCATGGACATAGTCTTCAATCACCATCTGCAAACCCAGCTTCATATGCCAGAAGATCGAGATCATCGCCAAAACCAGCGCCACCGCACAGAATGGATTTTTAACCGAAGCCACCACATCGGCGCGCATATGACCGATGTGCGAAACGATGAAATAGACGAGGTAGGACGCCAGCGGCAGATTGGCAATCGCTGTCACCCGCTGCATCCAAAAATGGTTTGTGCCATCATGCGCGGCACCAAGGCCACGCACTTTGCCAAGTTCAGACCGCATACTCATCCGCGCACCCCGTAGCCAATAACCCACAGCAGCAAAGTCAACACAACCGAGCCAATGATATTGGCCCGCACCAGCCATTCCACTGTGTTCAACGCAAAGCCATGGCCCGTGTCCCACACAAAGTGGCGAAGCCCGCCAAGCATATGATGGATCAAAGCCCAACTCATGCCGAATAAAACCAGGCGCCCGAACCAATGGAAAAAGAATCCCTGCACCAGAGCGAAATAGGCATCAGACGTGGCGGCCGCATCCAGCCACCAAACAAGCCCAAGCATACCCAGCGCCAGCGACACGCCGGTGATCCGGTGCAGAATCGACATGGTCATCGAAAGCATCGGGCGATAAATCTGCAAATGCGGCGAAAGCGGGCGCTGGGTCATCAATTGGCCTTGTTTAAGCGAAATCTGCCTGCTGAATAGCAGGTTCAAAGCGCAGGGCAAAGCATTGCCGCATGTGGCATATCGCGGGGGATGGGCGTGGGGCAGAGACTGGTCAAAATCTTTATTTTCTTGATCTTCTTGGCCATGCTGGGGGTCATTGCCGTGCAATGGCGTTTAATCAAACTGCCACCCCAAAACCTCAACGAGGCACCGGGCTGGTTCACCGCCTATAAATTGAAGTCTCTGGACCTTGATCCCGAAGCCTGTAGCGTTGCACTGGACCAAGCGGGCATTGACGGCACTTTGCAGCCGGATGAAGCCGAAAGCGCAACCTGCCAGAAGCAAGGCACCGTGCTCCTCTCAAAACTTTCGGACGCACGCATGAAGGAAGAACAAACCCGCTGCAACATCGCCGCAAGGCTTTATATGTGGGAGCGCAATGTCGTCCAACCCGCCGCTCGGCGTTATTTTCATCAAAGCGTCGCCGAAGTCACCCACTTGGGATCTTACAACTGCCGCACCATTCACGGTTCATCGCACATGAGCGAACACGCCACAGCCAACGCCATAGATATAACCGGTTTCAAACTCGCCAATGGAAAGTTGATCAGTATACGGATTGATTGGAACAAGACCGGGCCGGAGTCAGACTTCCTGCACGAAATGCGAGCTGGCATTTGCAAATATTATAATCTAACCCTCAGCCCCGACTACAACGCCGACCACGCCGACCATTTCCACGTTGACATGGGCTGGGTGCGCGGTTGTCACTAAATCACAATAACCTTCGTCCCCACCTTCGTCACGGCATAAAGCTCAATCACTTCGCGGTTAAGCATACGGATGCAGCCCGACGAGGCCGCATAGCCGATCGACTCGGGGTGAATCGTGCCGTGAATGCGAAAGCCCGTGTCGCCCTTGTTGTAGAGATACATGGCGCGCGGGCCCAGTGGATTGATCGGCAACCCGCCCGGCATCCCCGCCGCCCATTTTTTATATTCAGGTGTGCGGGCGATCATCTCTGCTGGTGGCGTCCACGTGGGATTTTCGCGCTTCATGCCGATATGCGCAACGCCAGACCATTGAAAACCTTCTTTGCCCACAGCAACACCAAAGCGCTTGGCCTTGCCATTGCCCAGTATCTGATAGAGCGCGCGCTCATGCGTCTTGATAATGATCGTTCCGGGCTTTTCCAACGACGCATAATCCACAATCGTCGCCCCCGCATAAGCCGGCGGGCGCGGCTTGTGTTTCACTTTTGCGTGGTGCTGATGCGCGTTGCTGTGACGAAGGCCATGTTTTGCACTCACGTGGCCAATGCGCGGGTGAAGGCGCTTATGGTGCGAGTTGACAAAATCAAAGAAATTCCTGCGCGCCTCAGCAGGTGTGGCCATCGCCACAGCCCCAAGGCCGCCCAAAAGCGAAATCAAAAATTGCCGACGTGTCATCATCATTGCCCCCAGGCGTTCTCAAAACACAATCAACCGCGAAGATCAAGGCCGCAAAACATTTCAGTTCAAAACAATGAAATGATCCGGCAGTTCATTGCGATTATCCTTGCCATCAGGGAAATGTTTGGCCAGCAACGCACCGCATTGATCGACGGCCAATACGAAAGCATCCGTGGTCTTCTTGTCGCCGAGCAAAGGCAACATCTGATCCACAATCTTCTGCCAGTCGGCTTGTGTAAGCTTGGCCGCAATTGCCTGATCTCCGATAATTTCCACATAGCGCTCCAGCAAGGATACAAAAATTAAAACACCAGTCCGCGCCTTTGTTGCCGAAATATTCGTCGCCAAGAATTGCGCTGCCGCATTGCGGTGCGCGTATTTATGCATCAAGCGCCGCGGCGTGATGGCGTAGCGAAAAAACGGCAAGCTCAAAATCAAAGCCACGCCAATGAAAACACAAAGCTGCACGACGAACAGCCAATAGATCGAGATCGCCGACCAATCGGAAAACCGCGCCAGCAAGGGAACCGTCAGTGGCACAGCCAAGGCCGCAGCTGTTGCCAGATGAATGGGCGCATGAATGTAGTCATCACTAGCCCGGGCCGCCACAACGATGATTTCGCCGCTCGTGTGTTGCTCAGCCCGCGTGATCGCTGCCGTCACTTTGTGGCGTTCAGCGGCTGAAAGATCGTGGCCAAAAATATCCATCACCAACCGCCCGAAGCCCCGCCGCCGCCGGAGCTGCCGCCGCCACCCGAGAACCCTCCGCCACCAAAGCCGCCGCCGCCCGAGAAACCACCGCCACCAAAGCCACCACCGGGAATGATCATGACACCGCGCCCGCGTGACGCATTAAAGATGATGAGCAGAACGAAAATGAAGAAGATGACAAAAATCAGGCTGCTGCCAAAATCTTGCGCTGGTGCTGTTTGATTCTGCGCGGCGGCCACAACCTGGCCACCTTGCCCGCCGATCACTTTCACAACATCATCAATGCCACCATAAAGCCCACCGAAATAATCGCCGGCCTTGAACTTCGGCACCATGGCGTGGCTGATGATGACGGATGATGTCGCATCCGTCAGATCGCCTTCCAAGCCATAGCCCACTTCGATGCGCACCTTGTGTTCCGTCGGTGCCACAAGAATGAGAACGCCGTCATTTGTCTTCTTGCCGCCAATGCCCCATTGGCGGAAAAGCTGATTGGCATAAGGCGCAATATCATTGCCCTCCAGAGTGGGCACTGTCGCAACCACCACTTGATGGCCGCTCTGATCTTCAAAATCGCGCAAGCGATTGCTGAGGATGGTGACGTTCGTGTCCGAAAGAACATGCGCTGCATCAACCACGCGACCCGTCAGCGCCGGAAAGTTGGGCGCCGCCACAGCAAACGCCGTCATCACCAAAGTGACGACGGCGAAGATGATGGCCCGGAGGCGGAACATGGTTCAGCTCACTTCAGTTTTTCGGCTTGTTGAAGTCAACTTTGGGCGCCTTGTCAGCTCCCGCATCGGCGCTGAATGTCGCCGCCGGTTTGTAACTTGAATAGAAAGTCGAGGCCCATAACCTTCCGGGGAAAGTCACCAGCTCGGTATTATAGGTCTGCACCGCATCGATATAATCTTTACGCGCCACTGCGATACGATTTTCCGATCCTTCAAGCTGGCTCTGCAAGGCCAAGAAGTTCTGGTTCGATTTCAAATCGGGATAAGCTTCGGTGATCGACAAGAGCTTGCCCAAAGCTTGGCTCAACTGGCCCTGTGCGGCTTGATACTTCTGGAATTCTTCAGGGTTGTTCACGATGTCGGGCGAAAGCTGAATCGACGTTGCCTTGGCGCGCGCTTCCACAACGGCGGTCAACACATCTTTTTCCTGCGCGGCATAGCCTTTGACGGTTTCAACCAGATTGGGCACCAAATCAGAACGGCGCTGATATTCATTCTGCACCTGGCCCCATTTGCCCTTCATGGCTTGATCATAGGTCGGGATATTGTTGACCCCACAACCCGCCAAAAACACAGCCACAAGACCAAGTGTAAAAAAACGAAACAGGCGCGTCATGAAATCCCCCTTGTTGAACAGGCCGCAATATGGAAGACCGTCACAACAAAATCAAGACGCCCTATTGAATGGCCGAAAGCGCAAACTCAATTTTGGCCGCTGCTGCCGCCAGCAATGCAGGAGAAGCTTGTGGAGAGTGGTCGTGTTTCAAATCTGGCCAGACCCGATCAACAGAAGCAAGGGCTGCATCAATTTCTGCAAGCGGGCCTTTGTGTTCCTCGCGTTCTTGCGGTGTGATGTCGGCCATAATGGATTTTGCGGCTTGCACCATGCCCCATGCTTTTTGTGTCGAACTCAAAACATTCAATTTGCCATGGATGCCACCACCGGTAAATTCGGTGTGGGCGTTTTGCACCAATGATAGCACTGCAACCACCATGCTATGGGCCGACACATCTTCGCCAGACCCCCGCGCCAATTTGATGGCAGCATGTGCAGATTTCAAACCAGCAACGACAAGCGTTGTCTTGTGCTTTTCCAAAGTGGGCCCCAGTTCCACCGCCAGTTTTTGCGCGCGTGCCAGCGCACCAACTTTGGGCAGCTTGCCAGCCAGATGAACATAAGCATCGACCAACCCGAGCGCTGCGATATATTCGCCCTGGCTATTGTCGGCTTTCCCCACGGTGGCAGTCTCCCCCGCTTCGCCCGCAACGTTCGCTGCCATGACAGGCCCAGCAGCCCACGTCTCAACAGGCATCACAGCCAATGCCAAACCAAGCCCCGCCCAGATTTTCAGTTTTCGTGCCACGAAATTCTCTCCTTTGATGGCGCCAAATATCATGCTACCGCAGCAGCTACAATACCTGATTAAATTACTCGGGATTAAAAAATGCTGGTTTGCATCGAAAATATCATTGGAAACGGGATCTTGGCGACCCTGCGCGACAAAATTGCCGCAGCGCCAGATCTCTTTGTCGATGGCGCCACAACAGCGGGTTGGCACGCCAAATCCGTCAAACACAATCAGCAAGGCCAAGGCGATCTCGCCAAACGCATCAGCACGATCATTGAAGAAAGATTGCTCGCCAATCCCGTGTTCAAAGCCGCAGCCCAGCCCAAGGCGATCATCAAAACCCTATTGAGCCGCTATCAACCGGGCATGAGCTACGGCACCCATGTCGATGAACCACTGATGGGTGCGAGCCGCGTCGATCTTTCCTTCACGCTCTTCCTCAACGCGCCAGAAACATATGACGGCGGCGCGTTGATCATCGAAAACACCGAAGGAGAAGCAAGTTACAAGTTGGCCGCGGGAAGCCTCGTGCTCTATCCGACAACGGCATTGCACCGTGTTGAAGAAGTGACCAAGGGCGAGCGCCTCGTCGTCGTCGGTTGGGTTCGCAGCTTCATCCGCAATGCCCAAAACCGCGAAGTGATCTTCGATCTCGAAAACCTCATCGCGTCTTTACGCGCATCAAACGCAGATCGCAGCCTGATCGACCGCGCCTTAAAAGTGAAAGCCAATCTTATGCAGCAGTGGCTTGAGGATTGACGCGCGGATAAGCCAATCCGGCGAGCACAGGCAGGAAGCACGCGGCCATAAACCAAGGCAGCAACCAGATGCCATAATGGTCAAAGGCCCATCCTGCCACGGGTGGGCCAATCACACCTGAAATGCCCCACATCAGTGAATTGACTGAGGCGGCTGCCACCATGTCCGTGCCCTTGTAGCGCTCACCCAGCAGCGCATAGCCCACCAGATAAACCCCAAAGGCGCAGCCGCGCAGGATCACAATCACCAGCCACACCAACCGACCATCAATCACCCAGCCCATCAAAAGCGCGCAGATGAGTGAGGTGATCGCGCAAATCAACAATGTGCCGCGCCGTGACCAATGGTCTGCCAGCCAGCCAATCGGAAAGAACAAAAGCATGGGCATGGCAATGCCGAAAGAGAGAAGCTGCGAAGCGCTGCCATCGGTGTAACCATGTTCCTTGGCAAAGAGCGAAAAGAACGTCAGCATGAAGGCTTCAAAAAATGTCACCGCCGCAACGCAGGTGAAAATGAATTTCGCACCTGTCAGCGTCGGCCAAAGCGCCGCTGGCTTCTGGCCGGTGGCGACTTCTTCAATTTTAACCCGGGACTCGAGCAGCAGTGACACCAGCACCGGCAGAAAGCACACGCTCCATGGCAGCCAACCCGTAACGCCCGTCAGCGGGATGACGAAAAATGGACCTAAAGCAAAGCTGATCGTTTGCGACGTCATATAAATGCCCATCACGCGCCCGCGCGATTGGTTGTCAGAATTGGCCTGCAACCAACTCTCGCCCGTCGTGTAAATCACCGCTCCCGCAATGCCCACCAGGAAGCGAAACAGAAACCATGAATAAAGTGGCGATGTTATTGCAAAGCCAAGATAGGCAATCAAAGCCAATACAACGCTGGCCATCACCAGGCTGTGACTTTTGAAATGCTGGCGCAAGCGCACCAAGCCAAAACCAGCCAGCATCACGCCGGCCTGCCCCGCCATCACATTCCCGCCGATCAGGAACTTTGTGTCGCCTTCGGCATTCATCGCCAGCGGCACAAGTTGCGTCATCATGCCAAAGGCAATATTCCCAACGCCCATGGCAGCGATGATCAGAAAGATCAGCTTGCTATTGCGTATCACGCCACATGCCACTCATGTTCGATGATGGCAGTCTTCTCAAACATCTTGGAGGCCGAGCAGTATTTTTCCGCCGAAAGTTTGATGGCGCGTTCGACCGCAGCGGGCTTCAAATTCTCGCCTTTCAAATGATAAATCATCTTCACTTTGGTGAAGACTTTCGGGTCTTCACTGGCGCGTTCGGCTTCCAGCGAAACTTCGCAACCCGTCACTTTCTCGCGGCTCTTTTCCAAAATCATGACGACATCAAAGGCCGTGCAACCGCCAAGGCCCATCAGCATCATCTCCATGGGGCGCACGCCAATATTGCGCCCGCCATTTTCCGGCGCACCATCGATCACGACAGCATGGCCGGAGCCAGATTCCGCCACAAAAGCCCGGCCATTCAACCACGTGATTTTTGCTTTCATCGAATCCTCTCAAACCAGCTAGAATTTTATAGCCGGCGTGATAGAATAATGCATGGCCAAAGTCCATTTCACTTCAAACCTGCGCCGTCATGTCGATTGTTCTTCACTCGATGTGCAAGCGTCGCAGCTCCATGAAGCATTGGACCAAGCCTTCGCCAAGAATGAGCGCCTCAAAACCTATGTGCTGGACGATCAAGGCCACCTGCGCAAACACATGCGCATTTTGATCGACGGACAGGCCATATCCGATCTCGAAAAATTCAAGGACGCTGTGAAGCCCGGTTCTGAAATCTGGGTGATGCAGGCATTGTCAGGAGGATAACATGCAAAAGAAAATTCTCGTTTCAACCCGCAAAGGGCTTTTTGAGCTGGGTAAAGGAACCAAAGGCTGGGCGGTGAAAGACTCACATTTCCTCGGCGATAATGTCACCCTCGCCCTGCACGATCCGCGTGATGGTACGGACTATGCTGCACTAAATCACGGCCATTTCGGCATCAAGCTTCATCGCCGCGACAAAGGCAAGAAGAAATGGGTCGAAATCGCCTCGCCCAAATACCCCGAAAAGCCGGAAGGCTTGGTCGACAAAGACGGCTGGGGCAAGGATGTGAAATGGACCAACCAGCTGATCTGGGCTTTGGAGACAGGCGGACCCAAGCAGAAAGGCGTGATCTGGGCAGGCACCATGCCGGGCGGGCTGTTCAAATCCACCGATCGCGGCAATTCGTGGGAACTGATGGAAAGCCTGTGGCGACA
>JAYWAB010000157.1:0-13128 GCA_043782835.1 Aestuariivirga sp. | reverse complement strand
GTCGATGACCAACATTTCAATGCCGGTCATCAACAGGCGGCCGCGCTCGAAATGATCAAGCAGGCGGCCTGGCGTTGCGATGACAACATCTGCGCCGCGGTCAATTTTCAAGGCCTGTGGATCAAAGGCTACGCCACCGATCAACAAGGCGACGGTGAGTTTGTGGTTCTTGCCCAAGGTCGCAAAAGACTCTTCAACCTGTGCCGCAAGTTCGCGCGTCGGCTCAAGGATCAACGTGCGCGGCATCCGCGCCCGCGCCCGGCCTGATTCCAGCATGGACAGCATCGGCAACACAAAGGCGGCAGTTTTGCCCGAGCCGGTCTGCGCCAAGCCGAGAACGTCCTTGCGCTGCAATGCATGGGGAATAGCCTGCGCCTGAATGGCGGTAGGTGTGGTATAACCAGCGGCAGTCACCGCATCGAGCACTTTGGGGCTGAGCCCCAGTTCAGAAAAACTCATGGGGGAAGTAAATAACCAATCTGGCGACATCATTGATCAAACAGCGCCCGGCACATTCTCGCCAAAGCCGACGCTTTCTCAGCCGCCCTTAGGGATATATCGCGTAAAAGTCAATTCAACAGCGGGCCTCCAAGGGATATTGCAACATGTTAACCCTAAGGTAGGCTCAAGCCGCCGCGAATGAGTCGCGCGTTGCTAACAAAGGGGTGCTTTGATGAAAAAACTTGCAGCAGAATTTTTTGGAACGTTTTGGTTGGTCTTGGGCGGCTGCGGCAGCGCCGTGCTGGCCGCTGGATTTCCGGGCCTAGGGATCGGATTTGTCGGCGTGTCCCTAGCCTTCGGTCTCACCGTCCTCACCATGGCTTATGCGGTAGGCGGAATTTCGGGCGGGCATTTTAATCCCGCCGTCTCTGTGGGCCTTGCCACAGCGGGCCGTTTTGATTGGAAAGACGTGCCCTCTTACGTGATTGCGCAAATCTTGGGCGGCATTGGCGGCGCACTCGTGCTCTATATCATTGCCACCGGAAAGGCCGATGCCAGCATCGGTGGCTTTGCTTCAAATGGCTATGGTGATCAATCGCCTGGTCATTATTCAATGTTGGCAGCTTTGGTCACCGAAGTGGTGCTGACGGCATTCTTCCTGATCATCATTCTGGGGGCCACTGGCAACAACGCTGTTGCCGGCTTTGCGCCCATCGCCATCGGTTTGGCACTGACATTGATCCACTTGATCTCCATTCCGGTAACCAACACATCGGTAAATCCCGCACGCTCCATTGCGGTAGCGATCTTCGCAGGCGGCCCAGCGTTGCAGCAGGTCTGGCTGTTCATCGTGGCTCCAATTGTCGGAGCTGCCATTGGCGCAGTGGTCCACAAGTCGCTCCTCGCCAGCGAATAATGTGATCAGAATGAACCGCGAAGGGCAGGTGAAAATCTGCCCTTTTTTCTTGCGCCAACCGTCAAGTCAAAATGATCGCAAACCAGGGCTTCACAAGGGTGAAGCATTAAGCCTAACCTCAACAAGGGTATTTGCCCTAAGCTTTGTAATGTATAGGTTGAGATGATGTTGACACTGCCAACCTTGAACCACGTTGAAACACCAAACCTCGTCTTGCGCGAATTGCGCAAAGGAGATGGCGCAGACCTTGCTTGTTTCATGACGCAGGCGCGCTATCAAAAATATATCGTTCATCGTTTTAAGAGCGACGACGAAGTGAATGCCTTCGTAACACGGCAAGTTGCCGTCCAAGGCGACAGCCGCCGCCACGTCTTTCATCTCGCAGCCGAAGAACGTTATTCCAGTGAAGTGGTGGGGGACGGCTTCATCATTGCTCATCATGATAAATCACTTGAAATCGGCTGGGGCCTGCATCCCGCACTCTGGCGCGTGGGGTTTGGCACAGAGATTGGCCGCGCCTTGTTAGGTCTGGGCTTCGAAAAACTGAAGGCCAATCGCATCTGGTGCAAAGTGATGCGCGCCAATGTGGCCTCGATCCGTCTGGCTAAGAGATTAGGCATGACCCATGCCGAAGGCCACGATCATTTCCCTGCAGGGCAAGGGCGATTTGAGCCCGTTGATATTTTTTCAATCGATCAAGAAACCTATTTCGATTTGCCCTATTGAGCCAAGCGATGCGTGAACCTGTCACCATTGTGGGGGCAGGGCCAGCTGGCTTGATGGCGGCAGAAGTGCTGGCCCAAGGCGGAGCGCGCGTCCGCATCATTGACCACAAGGCGAGCTTTGGTCGAAAGTTTCTCTTGGCGGGGCGGGGCGGCCTCAACCTCACCCATTCCGAACCGCTTGAAAAGCTTTTGACGCGCTATGGCAGCGCGGGGCCAAGGTTAGACGCGGCAATCCGCGCTTTTCCACCTGCCGCAATTATCCAGTGGTGCGCAGGCCTCGGCGTGGAAACCTTTGTTGGAACGTCAGGCCGCATCTTCCCCAAGGCCATGAAAGCCTCGCCCTTATTGCGTGTGTGGTTGCTCAGATTGCGTAGTTTAGGCGTAGAGTTTCTGCCCACCACGCCCTGGCAAGGGTTTGAAGGCACCGCCACCATATTGGCCATGGGCGGGGCGAGCTGGCCACATTTAGGCTCGGACGCAGCGTGGGTGCCCGCATTGCGCGCGGCTGGCATTGCTGTAAATGATTTTCAATCGTCCAACAGCCGCATCCTTGTTCCGTGGACGGAGCATTTTAAAACCCGCCACGCCGGAGCGCCTTTAAAAAATCTGACTTTGCGTTATGGCAATCAGACAGCCAAAGGTGAAATGGTCATTTCCGCTGAAGGCTTGGAAGGTGGGGCTATCTACCAACTTTCGCGCGTCATGCGCGAAGAACCGGGCAAACCACTGATCATCGATTTGAAACCAGCCTTAGCTGGCGATGCGATTGCCCAGCGTTTGGCCCAACCGAAAGGTTCGCTCAGCACATCAAATTTCCTGCGCCGGGCCTTGGGCCTAACGCCTGCGGCGATTGCCTTGCTGCATGAATCCAAGAGTAAGCTCGACGCCACCGGCATCAAGCATGTGACTATATACCCCCGAGGATCAGCGGACATCGCGCGCGCCATTTCATCAGCAGGTGGCGTTGCACTTTCCGAAGTTGACAATAATTTCCAACTCAGGAAAATTCCCGGTGCCTATGCCGTGGGTGAAATGTTGGATTGGGACGCGCCCACGGGAGGCTATCTGCTTCAGGCCTGCTTTGCCACCGGAGCGGCAGCGGCCCGCGACCTTCTACAAAAACTGCCCCATCAACGCCACATTTAACTTCTTCATTGCACCCCAATGAATGGAGCACTGGCATGAAACTGTCTCTCGCATCGAGTTTAATTTTACTGGCTTGGGCCGCACCTGCCTGGGCTGATAAAGCCTCTTACTGCCAAGCCTATGCCAAGGATTTCTCCGACCAGCGCACCACTGATAAAGTTACCTGGCAACACAAATATCAGATCGCACTCGACTCTTGTTTGGCCAGCCATAAGCCAATCCTCGCCAAGCCCATCTTGGTGGCCGCACCGCCGCCCATTCAGCAAGCGCCAAAACCAGTAGCTGTGACCAAGTCAGCGCCACCCGCAGCACCTGCGCAATTGGTCGCGGGAACAGCTGCGTGGAATAACTACTGCACCAAGAAATACACGTCCTTCAACGCCAAGACCGGGATGTATCAGTCACGCACAGGGGTTGAACGCCATTGCCTGGTGACACCAGACTTTAAAGGCTGATCAGCTCTTCGCTTCCTTAAGGATGATCTCAGCACCGCGCCATCCGATCATCATGCTCGCGGCGTTGAGATTGCCCGAAAGAATTGAAGGAAAAGCCGAAGCGTCGATCACCCGCAAACCTTGAATGCCGTGCACGCACAATGATGTGTCCACAACGCCATCCTTGGCCAAGGGTGCCATGCGACATGTGGAGCAGGGGTGATAGACGGTGCCAGAGCGCTTTCGAATATCGGCGATCAATTCATCATCCGATTGCGTTGAGAGCCCAGGCCGAAGTTCTTCAACTATCAAATCTGCCAAAGGCTTTCGCGCTGCGATCTTGCGAACGAATTTCACGGCTTCGAGCATTTCTTCAATGTCATCGCCAGTCGAAAGGGCATTGACTGTAATGCGCGGCGCGCTTGTTGGATCGGGCGACTTCGCCATGATCTCACCAACCGACGTGGGCCGACAATTCGAAAGCCCAATCGATGCGCCTGAAAATGGATCGGGCGAAAGAATCGGTCTTTCGCCCGCCTTTGGCAGCAAGGTTGAGAACGCCTGATAATAGAGTTGCATATTGGGGCGGCTGCGCTGCGGATTTGTTTTGAAAAAGCCACCACTCTGATTGATGCTAATCGAAAGCGGCCCCGTGCCCCGCATCAAGTATTGCAAACCTGCGCGCAGCTTGCCCCACCAAGGCCGCAAGACATCATTGATGGTCGGAACATTCAGTCGAAAAGTATAATTGATGCCTTGATGGTCTTTGAGATTGCGCCCCACGTGGCCGTTGCCCAAAACCACTTCAAGGCCCAGGGATTTGAGATGTGCGCCATCGCCAATGCCCGAGAGTTGCAACAGCTGCGGCGAATTCACGGCTCCGCCGGAAACAATGACCTCTCCCGACGCTCGCGCTAGTAGGCGAATTCCGCCTTGAATATATTCAACCCCAATTGCCCGCCGCCCTTCAAAAACAATGCGCGTCACCAGTGCTTGAGCCACCAGCGCTAAATTCTTGCGCTTCAGCGCAGGATAAAGAAAGGCCCGCGCCGCCGAATTGCGCTTGCCGTCTTTCACAGTGAGTTGAAAATGGCCAGCGCCTTCCTGCGTCGCGCCATTAAAATCGGCATTGCGCGTGAGGCCTGCGGCGAAAGCCGATTCCTCAAACGGCCCACATGTCCAATGCCGCTCTGTGTCATTGGCGGAGACAAACAGCGGCCCGCCGGTGCCCCGCCAGAAATTGCCCCCGGCCTCATTGTCTTCCATTTGTTTGAAAGCCGGCAGAACATCATTCCAACCCCAGCCGATATTGCCCGCCACGCGCCAATCTTCAAAATCTGTGGCATCACCACGAACATAAACCATCGCATTGATCGAACTGGAACCACCGATCACCTTGCCGCGTGGCCAGAAATCTTCTGTCCCCGCCAAGCCCGCGTCCGCCTCCGCCCGGTACATCCAATTGACGGCGGGGTCATAAAAGGTTTTGCCATAACCCAAGGGCATGGAAATGAAGAAACGCCTGTCACTGCCACCCGCTTCGAGCAGCAGAACTTTATAACGCCCATCCTCGGTGAGCCGATTGGCCAAAACGCAGCCCGCAGAGCCCGCACCAACGATAATATAATCAAAACTGCCGTCCATGGCTTGATTTGGCCCGGAAGCACCTGCTTTGGCAACAGACCAGCGGCGTGAAAAATTCTGTCCTGATTGGGCCACTGAAATGCACCCCAAACCGCTTCACGGCGCAGCAGCCTTGGGCTAGGTTGGCTCACAAGGGAATCCACATGAAAATCACCGATCTGAAAATCTTCATCGTCGCCACGCCGCCAAAATCCTGGGGTGGGCGCTATTTCACGTTTGTGAAACTGACCACCAGCAATGGCATCATCGGCTACGGCGAATGCTATGGCGCAAGCTTTGGCCCCAAGGCGATGTCAGCGATGATCGAAGACACGTTTCAGCGTTATGTGTTGGGCATGAATCCCTTCGACATTGAAGCGATGTGGCGCAAGGCCTATGCGTCGGGCTATACGGGTCGCCCAGACACAACCCTCCAAGGTGTCATGTCCGGCCTCGAAATCGCTCTTTGGGATATTATCGGCAAAGCCACGGGCCGCCCTGTCTATGAGCTTTTGGGCGGTAAAGTGCATGAGAAGCTGCGCTCCTACACTTATATCTACCCGGACTACGCCAAGGGCCAAGACGACTCAATCTTTTGGAATGCCGAACAATCCGCCGAACGTGCGGCGGAATACGCCAAGCAAGGCTTCACCGGAATCAAGTTTGACCCGGCCGCGCCCTATTCGGCTTTTGACCCGCGCCAACCCTCACTTGAATCCATTGAACTCTGCGCCAAATTCTGCCGCTTGATCCGCCAAGCTGTGGGCACCAAAGCCGACTTGCTCTTTGGAACGCATGGCCAATTCACTGCATCCGGCGCCATTCGTTTCGCCAAACATGTCTTGGAGCCATATAACCCGCTGTGGTTTGAAGAGCCTACACCGCCCGAAAAGCCAGAAGAGATGGCGTTGGTGGCGCGTGGCACGTCTGTTCCCATTGCGACGGGTGAGCGCCTCACCACCAAATATGAATTCGCCCGTGTGCTCGAATGCCGGGCAGCGTCGATTTTACAAATGGCTTTGGGCCGCGTTGGCGGCATCATGGAAGCCAAAAAAATAGCTGGCATGGCAGAAGCCTATTATGCGCAGATTGCGCCGCATCTTTATGCCGGGCCGATCGAGGCCTTGGCCAATATTCACTATGCCACTTCGCTACCCAATTTCCTCATTCTGGAATCGATTGAGCGCTTTGATAATTTCCACAATCAGCTCCTGACCAAGCCGATCCGCTGGGAGGAGGGCTATGTCATCCCGCCAACCGAGCCGGGCCTTGGCAGCGAGCTGAATGAGAAGCTGGCTCTGGCCCATCCATACACAGCTGACAGGTTGCATCTTGAAGTGACCAACACGGTGGTCCGGTGAAATACGGCTACATCGGCCTCGGCAATCTCGGCGGCCATTTGGCGATGAGCCTGATCAAAGGCGGCTTGGACGTCACCGTTTTTGATCTTGATCCGAAACTGGCTGAACGCCATATCGCCGCTGGGGCAAAACACGCGCCAACGATTGGTGAATTGGTGCAAAGCGTTGATCATGTTTTCACGTGCTTGCCGTCCCCCGCCATTTCAGAAAAAGTCATGGAGGAAATGCTGCCTAACACCCGACCGCGCATGACATGGATCGAAAACTCAACACTGGGCCGGGATGAAATTCTGCGCCTTGCAGCAAAAGCGCAAAGCCACGGCATGAAAGTTCTCGAAGCCCCCGTGACAGGTGGCGTTCACCTCGCAGCGCGCGGCGAGATCACGGTTCTGGTGGGCGGCGATGAAGCGCTCTTTGCTGAACATGAATCGGCATTGAAAAAAATCGGCAAACAGATCTTCTTCATGGGCCCTCTGGGGTCGGCCGCTGTGATCAAAGTGATCACCAATATGCTGGCGTTCATTCACTTGGTGGCCGATGCTGAAGCCTTGATGCTGGCCAAGCGCGGCGGGCTTGATCTCGGCCAAGCTTGGCGCGCCATAGCCGCTTCCAGCGGCACCAGCTTTGTCCATGAAACCGAAGGTCAACTCATCCTGAACGGCAGCTATGACATCGCCTTCACCATGGATCTCGCTTTGAAAGACCTTGGTTTTGCCATGAAGTTTGGCCAAGATTTTGGCGTCCCCCTCGATTTGGCCGGCCACACTTTCGAACGCTTCAAACAAGGTAAAGCAAAGCTCGGCGGGCAAGCCCAGTCAACGGCCATTGCCAAATTGCTGGAAGATGAAGCTGGAACAGATTTGCGGGCCGAAGGTTTTCCTGCCCGATTGACCTGAGCCTCCCCTAAATGGGTGGTTCATCTGTTGTTCAGCTTAGGTAGCCTAAGGAAGGCTAAGTTTAATTGATTAAAACCAACAGGAGAATGACATGACGCGTTTCATCAAACTATCCCTCGCCAGCCTGATCGCTTTTGGCACATTGGCCGCCACAGCCGATGCCAGCTTTGCCCGTAGCCGCCGCTCCTTTTGCCAAGCCCAAGCCCGCTCTGCCGCACGCCATGTCGGCGGCGATCATGTGGTCACTGGCTTGGCCTTGGGTGCAGCTGGCGGCGGCCTCATCGGCGCGCTCTCGGGCAACAATAATTTTGTGCCGGGCCTCGCCATCGGAGCCGTAGGCGGCACCATGGCAGGCGCAGTGTCTGGTTCGGAAGCCAAGCGCCAAGCCTATTGGGAAACCTATCAGAACTGCATGGGCAATTATTGATTTACCGGACCTTAACGCCAGAGCGCTTGAATAGCCCGGCCCAAGCCTGATCTTGGACCGGGAGCTTTCATGGACTTTTTGACAAACATTATATCTTACCTGCTTTTCCCGATCGGATTTTTTATCCAGCCCGGCTCACAATATTATTTTCTAACCTATCTCGGTGCTGGGCTAACGGCCATGGGTGTGTACTTAACAATCAAACGCAAGAGCCGCTTAAGCCTGCGCGCGATGAAAGAGTTGCTGCTTCCCAGTCGCTTGCTTTCACATGACTCAAGCAAGCTGGACGTTAAAATATTCTTGATTGCTGCTTATTTTCTGTTGTTGCAGGCCCTCCTTGTTGGTGGCGCAACGACGGTTTCAATGTCGGGAACTTTAGCAACACTAAATCTTTTTTTTGGACCAGCACCGGCGCCCATGGGCTCCAGCTATTTGATCACCGGCGTGACGATGCTGCTCGTCTTTCTGGCGGTTGAGTTTGGTTATTGGTTCTCGCATTTTCTAATGCACAAGCTGCCATTCCTGTGGGAATTTCATAAGGTGCATCATTCTGCCGAAGTTCTCACGCCGTTGACAGAGTGGCGTCAACATCCAATCGAACTGTTGCTTTTTCCCGCATTGGTCAGCGCTGCAGCATGTCTCGTACAAGGGCCGATGGTTTGGTATTTTGGGCAAACTGCTCAGGTCGTTGATCCATTGAAAGCCAATCTCTTATTGATCGCCTTCTGGTTCACGATTTTACATTTACGCCATACAGAACTTCCATTTTATGCCACGGGACTGTTGGGCAAAATCATTCAAGCCCCGGCACACCACCAAGTGCACCATTCCACCGATCCCAAGCATTTCGACACGAATTTGGGCTATTGCCTGTCGATCTGGGATTGGGCCTTCGGAACGCTTTATGTTCCGAAAAAAGGCGAGAAATTTGAATTCGGCCTCGGCCATCAAGACGCTGCGCTGGAAACCGCCGTTGGCAGTGTCATAGCGCCCTTTAGACGCGCCGGGCACATGATTTTCTGCGCTTTCAAAGGGAAAATCCAGAATAGGAAAAAAATGCTTGACAGCGTACGGTGGTTACGATAGAAACTGCCACAGTCCATTCAAGCGTTCATTTCAGCCACGGCCTTCGGTGAGGGCGATTTTCAGCGCGAACAGCGCAAATATGCCCGCAAACGAATAGTCGATCCCGCGCAAGACACGCGGTCGTACTTTTAGCCAGCCCACCAGTTTCTCCGCCCCCCAGATCATCAGGACCGACAAGGGCACATTGATCAACACGAAATAAATGCCGAGAAACAGCATTTTGCTTCGAGCTGCCGGGTCTCCCACCGAGATGAACTGCGGCAGGAACGTAATAAAAAACAAAACCACCTTGGGGTTGGTGAGATTGACGGTCACCCCCATCAAAAAACTATTGAGCACACTCACCGGCTTCTGCCCTTGGGTGACCACATTGAGCGATGAGCCATGGCGCAACGCATCCACCGCCAGCCACAGCAAATAACCCGCGCCAAATATCTTGAGCAGCAAAAAACTTGTATGCGAGGCGGCAATGATCGCTGAAACACCAAAGGCCGCCAAAAATGTATGGACGATGCAGCCAATATTGGCACCCAGCACCGAAGCAATCCCGGCATTGCGGCCAGACACCAAGGTGCGCGATAAAAACAGGCTCATATCCGGCCCCGGCGTGATGAACAGCGCCACGGAAGCGGCAGAATAAGCCAGCAATATCGTTAGGTCAGGAAGGAAGCTCATCACTCTTGCAATCACAGTTTGAAGCCGCTAAGCCCCGCTTCGCCTGCGGGATTAGCTCAGTTGGTAGAGCGCTTCGTTTACACCGAAGATGTCGGGAGTTCGAGTCTCTCATCCCGCACCAGCCTTAGCCCTTTTGGCTACACTTTTTTCCCGACAATTGCTTCGAATGCGCGCAGGCGCTTGAAGATTGACATCAGTTCTACAATATCCGTCCAGCTATTCACAAGATATTGAAACGATCCACGCACTTCTCCGAAAGCGCTCAAAATTTGCTGCATGGGGCCAAGCGTAATTTTTCCTGCCACGATGGTGAGCGACAGAACGATGTAAGGAAAAATATTATCCGTTTGCAGGTAGATGATGCGCCCGATATTGAAATACATGTAATTGAAATAAAGTCGAAAATAGTTTTTCCGCACATCGGAGAAGAGATCGCTGACCGTTTGAGGGGCAGCGCGGTTAGCTTGATCTTCGCCGTAGACCAATTCCTTGCGGTAAGCCGCCTCTACCTTTTGGTTATTGAATTGCAGACCGGGCAACTTGATTCCAATCAGCGCGAGAAAGCCAGTTCCCAGCAGCGACCAGAGAACCGCAGCTGTCACCAGCGGGTAGGGAATAGAACCGAGGACCGGAATTTCCGAGACACTTGACTCGAGCCCATGCAACACGGGCAGGAAGGCAATCAACGTCATCATCGAACTGACAAAGCTAACACCAAGGTCTTCAGTCGTTGAAGCAAATCGCATTGTATCCTCTTGAACGCGTTGGGCAGCCCCTTCGACACTCCGCAATTCACCCCAATTGCTCATGTAAAATTCATTCATGGCGGTGCGCCAACGAAAAATCCAATGGCTGACAAAGAACCGATTGAGCACACCAATGACAACAGCGAGAAGCGCTATGCCAGCAAAGCTTATCAAACCTTCGAAGAATTCTGGCACAGTCACCACACGCGATTTTGAAAGTGCGGCTTGAATCATGTCATAAAAAGGCCCGTACCAGTTGTTAATCGCAACGCTCACCTGCACTTGAAAATATGTGACAAATACAATCAGTGCCGAACCCAAAACCGACCACCAGAACCATTTTTGTGGCGTAAGAAATTTCCATGCGGCGGCAAAAATACCAACCACAATTGCATAATAAAGGTAAAACCAAATAAATGGTGGCGACCAAAAGACTTGCATACCAATAATCGGCGGCGTTCCAGCTGGAGCATTCGGCAAGCCTAGAAGCGCACCAACATCCCTTGCAACGAAAAACCAAAATAAGACGGCAAACAATGTCCAAACTGCTGCCGAGATAAAAAACCACTTCGGCCTCGGGAAAAATGAAACGAACATCTGCAATTTTCTTTCTGCTCAGCGATTGGATTCGGCTGTGATAATCGCTAGTTTGTCTGAAATTGCAAGAATTGTCACATCACCACCATGTCATTTGAAATGCCGCAAGGCTTGCGCCAGCGTGTAAACGCGTGGTTGGCGGGTCACGAACACGGGAGCCAGCGTGAGGCGGCGCGGGAACTTTCGGCGCAGTATGCAGCGGGCAGGGCTTCGTCCTCCATCGATCTTGCGCCCTATCTCACAGCCCGCCTGCCTGCAACTTATGCAGCGGTGGCCTCTGTTCTGGCGGAGGTGGCCCAGCTTAAAATCGATTTTGCGCCTCAGAGCGCTTTGGATATCGGGGCCGGGCCGGGCACAGCGAGTTTTGCGGCCCAAGAACAATGGCAGAGCCTGAAGCACTTCACTTTGCTGGAATCGGACGCCCGCTTTGTCGCATTGGCCCAATCGCTGGCGCAAGATTTGCCAAATCTCGAAATTCTGCACCAGCGCCTGCAACAGCTGGATTGCCGCGCCGAACTGGTGATGGCGGCCTATGTTCTGGTCGAACTGCCGGAAGCCGAAGCTACACCCAGCGCCCTGAAACTCTGGCAGGCCTGCACTGAAACCCTCATCTTGGTCGAACCCGGAACACCGCAGGGCTTTGCCCGCCTGCGCGCCGCCCGCAGCGCTTTGTTGGGGCAGGGTGCCCATCTCATCGGCCCCTGCACCCATGAGAAAACCTGCCCAATGGCAGGCCATGATTGGTGCCACTTCAAGGCGCGCTTGGCCCGCAGCCGTGAACACATGCATGCCAAGGGCGCTTCTGTGCCCTTTGAAGATGAAGCTTATTCATGGGTGGCTTTTTCGCGCAGCAAGACGGTTTGGCCCGCAGCCCGGGTGATCGCACCCGTGGAAAAAACCAAGGCTGGACTTACCCTGTCGCTCTGCACCGAGACAGGCCTGACGCAAACAACAATTGCGAGGCGCGTGAAGCCCGCCTACAACGCAGCGCGGCATATAAAGTGGGGCGATGCTTTCATGCCTTTGGATGACAAAGTGATAGTGGAGCGCGGCCGGAAGGCTGGATAGAGATATGTTCGATCAAGCAAAGTTGCAGGAATATGCTTTGGCACTGAAGGCCCAACTCATCGGCTGGCTCACGTCACCGCAGTTTTATGCCCAAGTGATTGCCATTGTAGCGGCGATCTTGATTGGCCGCATTGTGGCCAAACAACTTCAGGCCAATGTGCCGTTGCTCAACACCGAACCCACCGAAGGCAAACTTCTGCGCTATCAACAACTGCTTTATTCCATGCGCGATCTCTTGCGCCCCGCCTTGGTGGTGCTGGCCATGATGGCCGCAGCAGCTGGCTGTGACGCAGGCGTTGGCTCATCTTGGCTGGTGCGCCTGGCCAGCACAGCGGCCACCATCTCGCTCCTCTATTCCGTGATCAGGCGCTTCATTGCCAACCCGCTTGCCAATGCGGGCGCAAGATGGGTGGGCCTTCCAGTCGCCGCAGTTTATATGTTTGGTTATATGCCGCAGCTCTTGGCAAAGCTCGATGAAACCGCTTTGCAAGCGGGCAATATCCGCATTTCCGCCTTGGCCATCATCAAGGCCGCTGTGTTTGGCTCAATCTTCTTTTTCATTGGCCGCCTGTCATCCAACGCCGGCCAAAAAGCCATCCGCGATCAGCACACAGTCGATATTCAAACCCGCGAATTGGCGGCCAAAGCCTTGGAGCTTGTCGTCTTCGGCATCGTGTTTTTATTGCTGTTCAATGTTTTGGGGCTTGATCTCTCAACCCTGGCGGTCTTCGGCGGCGCATTGGGCGTGGGTCTCGGCTTTGGCCTGCAACAGATCGCGTCCAACTTCATTTCAGGAATCATCATTCTGCTCGAACGCTCCTTTAAAGTCGGCGATTATATCGAGCTTGAAGATGGCCGCGCCGGCACGCTGCAAAAGATCAATATGCGCTCATCGATGTTGTCCACCTGGGACGGCAAAGACATCATGGTGCCGAACGAACGCTTTATCACCACGCGCTTTGTCAATTGGACCCACGCCGATCCGCG
>JAYWAB010000156.1:0-21191 GCA_043782835.1 Aestuariivirga sp. | reverse complement strand
CAACGCAAAACCAAAATGCTTGGGGAGACCCCGCAGGTGACAACAAGATTGAATACAAAGGCCCTACGGGGCGCAGCGTGGTGCTGAAACTCAAAACCGCGCCTGATGTGGCCGTTGGCATTCTCGATCAGATTGAGCTTGGGCCTTATAATCTGATTATTGTGGGCGAGCCGTCGCGTTGGCGTTCGGAGCTAAAATCTTTCTTTGACTCTGGCGTGGTGCAAAGTGTTGTCACCATGGCACCCTGCTCTGTCTTGGTGGCGCGCAAAGCCAATGAGCGGATGGGCTTTCTGATTACCACGGATGGCACCTCGCGCTCCCTGCAAACAGTGCGCCGCGCTGCTGTTCTGGCCCATGTGATGGGCCGAGAGATCAGTTTGCTTTCAGTTGCCCCGACGCTGGAGGCAGAAGGTGCGGCGCGCGAGGCTGTGGCCAATACGCAGGCTTTGCTCAAAGCCATGAAAATTACGGTGCGCGATACCAAAGTGGCGGTGGGCGACACGGTGGCGAAGATCGTCGAATTCGGCAACACCTACGGCACGATTGTGGTAAGCGATGAACGGCGCTCCCGGTTGCAGCGGGTTTTCAAGGGCTCGATTGCCACTGATGTGGTGCGGCGTTCGACAACAAGTGTATTGGATGTTCGATAGATATGGCTGAATTCAAACTTTATGGTTTTGGTGAGAGTGGCAACTCGTACAAGGTTGCGCTGATGCTCAATCTTTGCGAGTTGGAGTGGGAATCGGTGTTTGTTGATTTCTTCAATGGTGAAACGCGCAGTGCTGCCTATCGCAATGATATAAATGAAATGGGCGAAGCGCCAGTGCTTGAGCACAAAGGCGTGAAGCTCAGTCAATCTGGCGTCATCCTCGATTATCTTGCGTCACTGACAGGCAAGTTCAGCGGTAAAAAGGCAGAGGAACGCCGCGAGATTCTGCGTTGGATATTATTCGATAATCACAGGTTCACGGGTTATATCGCAACGCTGCGTTATATGATTTTTCTGGCCAAAACAGGCGAAACGCCAGTGACAGAGTTTTTGCGTGGGCGCGTCAAAAACGCGATGGCGATTGTTGATGGGCATTTGGCCAAGACGGCGTTTCTGATTGGCGACAAGCCGACCATCGCCGATCTTTCAATGGTGGGTTATCTTTATTATGGCGACGAGTTGCCATTTGAAATTGCGCCCCATGTTAAGGCATGGACTGAAAAAATAAAGGCGCTTCCGGGATGGAAGCACCCTTATGACTTGATGAAACGCGGGAAGGTTTAGGCGTTCTGCTCTTCCACTGAATCGAGATATTCATTCAAGTGATCAAGATTTTCAAAGCGCATCCAGCCTTCATCGGTTTCGGCTTCCACAGTATCATCTGAAAGAATACGGGCCGGACGACCGCGGACGACTTTTTCTTCGACGACAAACAGATCATCGTCTTCGCCATCGGCCACATCATCCTGCTCAGCTTCATGGGCGTTGGGCGTCGCATTCGGCGCAGCATGGGTTGGCGTTACTTTGGTGCCCGTTTCGAGCAATGGTGCAGCCGCAGGCTTGGCAACCGAATCTATGCCGCCCATCGAACGGATAACATCGGCTTTGGCTTGCTCAAGCGCCGTGATTGTTTCCGCGACGGAGTCGGCAGGCTTTGCGGCAGCTGCGGGCTGGGCGGAGGCTGATGTTGCCATGGCGGCAAGGCCCGTGGCCACGGCGGCTGTTGCTGCGGTGGCTTCGACGGCTTTACGGTTAAATGGATTATCGACATTCGCTGGCTTTGCGGCGGTAGTTTCGACCATGGCTTTTACGTCGCTCACGGCTTCGGCCACTTGGCGGCTGCGGGTGCCACGCACTGCATCAATGACACCGCCAAGGCCCATGGCGAGAATACCGCCCACGAGCAATATCGCTGCTGTATCTAATTTTATGCCGTAGACATCCATCACGCCGGGTGTTCGGAAGGTCATTGCCCCCAAAGCTAGGCCTAGGATGGCCATTACAGCGCCGAAAATCTTTAAGAGTGCAGACATGGTTCCCCTCTTGAATTGGAATCAATCTTTGGTTGTTTTTAAACGCAACGCCAGTTTATGATCTTACCGTTATTTGATGGTTAAAGCTAATCCCCAATTACGAGCTTAGGGGCAGGCTTCACGCCTGTCCCCTGTTCCAGCATTTCCCATACGGTTTTGGCAATAGCACGAAAAGTGGCGGCATGGGCAGAGCCCGGCTTACTGACCACAATTGGCTCGCCAGCATCAGACCTTTCGCGGATCATCGGGTCTAAAGGGATCTCACCCAAAAATGGCAGGCCTAGCTTCTGGGCCTCCGCCTTAGCGCCGCCATGGCTGAAAATTTCATGGCGTTTTCCGCATTGATCACAGATGAAATAGCTCATGTTTTCAACGAGGCCGAGGACGGGCACGTTGACCTTGAGGAACATGTTGAGCCCCTTGCGGGCATCTATCAAAGCCAGGTCTTGCGGAGTGGAAACAATGATTGCCCCCGAAAGTGGAGTTTGCTGCGCGATGGTCAATTGGGCATCACCTGTGCCCGGGGGCATGTCGATCACCATCACGTCGGTTTCGCTCCAGGCCACTTCACGCAAAAGCTGGGTCAAGGCTGACATAACCATCGGCCCGCGCCAGATCATCGGGGTTGCCTCGTCAACCAGAAAGCCGATCGACGCCACTTCCACACCGAAGCGTGACATGGGTTTCATGCGCGTACCTTGGCGGTCGCTGGCTTCGGGCTTGCCCGTGATGCCAAAGAGTTTGGGCATCGAGGGGCCGTAAACATCTGCGTCCAAAACGGCGACGCGTAATCCGTTGGCCTTAAAGCCGAGTGCAAGATTGATCGCTGTTGTCGATTTGCCAACGCCACCTTTGCCAGAAGCAACGGCAATCAGATGTTTGACGCCTGGCACGCCATTGCGCAGGGTTTGCGCGGCTTGTTGCTTTGGGCCAGCCTCACGCTGCGGCGGACGTTCGGCCGTGAGGGCAACAAGTGCTTTTTTAACGCCGGGAATTTTCTCAACGGCCTTTTGCACAAAGGCCTGGAGTTGCCCCATGGATTTGGCGTGCTGTGGGTCTGTGTTCAAAGCAAACATGACTTGGCCGTCGTTGACAGCAATTTCCGACACCAATCCCGCACTGACGATGTTGCCACGGCCATCGGGCGCGGAGATGCGCCTGAGTTCAGCAAGAATGGTATCTTTCGTCACGTCCGGCATTTTGGATCCTTCAAGGGGTACTTGGTTAATGGAATATTGAAAACACCAAGCATTGTCCAACGCTTTACGCGTGCGAGACCAAGGTTGGTCACTCAATATTTACCCAGTTTGACAACCCGACGTTCACGCCAAGTCGCTAAGGTTTTTACAAATTAAGGATAGCAGCGATGCATGTGATGGCAGAACCTACGAATCTTTCGCGCGACAATGCATTTGCAGACGTGGAATTGGCCAAGGCTGCGAAGAAAAGTCGTTTTGAAGACTCAATGCCCAGCGAAGAAGAGATTCCTTGGCAAGCTGATCTGCTTGAGACGTTTCTTCACAACCAGCTGAAACTGGCACCAACGATGCCAGTCGTTGCTGTTTTGCTGAGCCTTACAGTTGCTAGCTGGAACAACATCAGCACAGCGCTGTGTTGGCTGATTGGAGCGGTTGGCAGCAATCTCATTCAGCTTTTCTTGTGTAAACTCTATTTCAAAGCTGAACGTAGCCGCACGGAACAACGTGACTGGATCGGCATGATCGCGGCCTCTGAATTGTTGCAGGGGATATTCTGGGTCATTCCTCTGTTTTTCTTTTGGACAAACGCTGATCCAAAGCAAGGCGCATTCCTAGTCGCGGCAATCATGGCGGTGACGGCGCTGCGCTTTCTTGTCGTCAATAACTTTATGCCGATTTTAGTGGCGGGTACCGGCTTTATGACTGTCGGTGTGGCCATGCGTTGTTTGCTCGAACAAGACACGGTTTTCTATAGTCTTGGCGCCATATTGATCTTGCTCGAAGCATTCTTTCTCTATGTGGCGCGTCAGTTGCAAGAAACGGCGCGAGATAAAGTTATTTTCCGCAAGCAGAAAGATGCTTTGATTGAAGAGTTAAAGAGCGCGCGCAATCAAGCAGAGGCTGAACGCGACAAAGCTGAAAATGCCAATCAAGCCAAGACCGCGTTCCTGGCCAATATGAGCCATGAATTGCGCACACCGCTGAATGCTATTTTAGGTTTTTCAGAAATCCTACAGCATGAACTTTTTGGGCCGCTGACCAATCATGCCTACAAAGACTATGCTGGTGACATAAATAGCTCGGGTCGGTATCTCCTGGGCCTGATCAACGATATTCTTGATATTTCACGCATCGAAGCGGGTCGGCGCGATATTCAGGAAGAACCAATCGACCTGTTCGAACCTTTGGACCACGCTCTCAATCTTCTTGAGATCAATGCCGGACTAAAGAAAATTGCAGTTACAATTTCAGTGGCCGATGATTTGCCGAAGGTTCTGGGTGATCTGCGCGCCATTCAACAAATTGCGATTAACCTGTTGACCAATGCGATCAAGTTCACGCCGCGTACTGGTAAAGTGCAAATGGTGGCCGAACGCTTGGCCAATGGTTCCGTTGAGTTTTATGTGCAAGACAATGGCCCGGGCATTCCAGCCGATGAAATTGAGCAGGCGCTTTCTGCGTTCACGCGCGGTCGCTTGGCCACCCGCAGGGCTGTCGACGGCGCGGGACTTGGGCTTTCCATTGTGAGCGGCATTATGCAACTCCACGGCGGCACGATACATATTGAAAGCGTCGTCGGCAAGGGCACGAAAGTGATTTGCATCTTCCCTGCCAAGCGCGTTCTGTCGGGCCCACGCGGTGCCTGGCAAACTGCCAGCACCGTTAAGAGCGACACGCAACGTCGTTTAATTTCTATTACGGGTTAAGCGGATAGGTTAGTCCTTATTCGAAACACCAGCGCTTTCAAAGCTGGCCATGCCGTTGTGGCAGGCCAATGCGGCTTTGACCACGCCTGCGGCCAATGCGGCGCCGGAGCCTTCCCCCAGACGCATACCAAGATCGAGCAGGGCTTTTTTGCCCATCGTGTCGAGAAGTTTGCGGTGCGCCGTTTCTGCGGAACAATGGCCGAAGAGGCAATGATCGAGTGCAGTTGGATCCGCTTTGAAGAGGACTGCTGCGGCAGCCGTTGCCACATAGCCATCAATCATCACCGGGACATGTTGCATCCTTGCTGCCAAAATAGCGCCGGCCATTGCCGCAAGTTCGCGGCCGCCTAAGCGCCGCAGAACTTCGAGCGGGTCTTTCAGATGTTCGTGGTGAAGTGTGATTGCACGATTTACAGCGTCGGCTTTGCGTTTCATGCCTTCAGCATCAACGCCTGTGCCCGGGCCCACCCAATCTTCACCTTTGCCGCCGAAAAGGCCAGCCGCCAAGGCAGCTGCAATCGTGGTATTGCCGATGCCCATTTCACCGATGCAGAGCAGATCACAGCCCCCGGCAATGGCTTCCATGCCATAGGCCAAAGTTGCGGCGCAGTCTTTTTCTGACAAGGCCGCTTCTTGCGTGATGTCGCCTGTTGGTTGTTCCAGCGCCAGTTCAAAAACTTTGAGACCGAGATCGAAGGCCTTGCAGATTTGGTTGACGGCCGCGCCGCCGCTTTGGAAGTTGGCAACCATCTGTGCGGTGACGGCTTGCGGATAGGCCGCAACACCTTGGGCGACAACGCCATGGTTTCCCGCGAACACAGCGACAACCACACGATCAGCCCGAGGCGGATAGTGGCCTTGCCAAGTGGCCATGTGTTCGGAAATCATTTCAAGCTGGCCCAAGGCACCGGGTGGCTTGGTCAATGTGGCTTCACGGGCACGGGCCTTGGCCTTGGCTTCAGCATCTGGGCCAGGCATGGATTTTAGAAGATTGCGAATATCGTCAAATGGCAGCGCAGAAGTCATACTATTGTTTTTTCCCATGGACTTGAATCGGAATAGCTTTCGCGTCTAACACGTGGGCCACAGAAAGCGGCTAAATAATCGGTCATGAGCGACACATTTTCTCCAGAAGACGATAAAGCTGTGCGGCCACGGCCGATCTCGGAGTTTTTGGTGGCTTTGCGGTTTTTGACGCGGCTGCCTATTCCATTTGCACGCACCGTTGATCCCGTCCCTCTGGCCACAGCCATGCGCGCCTTTGCATTGGCTGGTGCGGTGATCGGCGGGGCCATTGGTTTGGTTTTGGAATTGGGCCATCATTTGCATCTTCCAGATTTGATGGCGGCGGCCTTGGCGCTCGCATTCGGCTTATTCATCACCGGTGCTCTGCATGAAGACGGGCTGGCCGATACAACAGATGGCTTGTTTGGTGGCCAGACCCGCGAGCGCCGCCTTGAGATCATGCGCGACAGTCGCATTGGTAGCTATGGCGCAAGTGCATTGGCGCTGGCCTTCATGATGAAAGCCGGGGCCTATGAAGCGCTTTTGGCCTTGCCCTTCTGGCAAGTGATTTTGATTTTGGCCGCAACAGGCGCTTTTTCGAGGACCATGGTTGTGGATATGATGTGGGCCACGCGCTCTGCCCGCAGCGATGGGCTTTCGGCAAGTGTCGGACGGCCCAGCCGCAGCACGGGATTGGTTTCCATTTTATTGGGCGGCGCCCTGGCCGTTGTGGCGGGCTGGTCCATTGGCCCGCTGTCCGGCTTTGTTGCTATGGCGGTTGGCGTGATGATCACAGGCCTGATGCGCCGCTTGGCGACGCGGCTCGTGGGCGGGCAGACGGGCGATATTTGTGGGGCCGTACAAGTGCTGGTGGAAATCGGAATGCTTGCCAGTTATCTGGCAAGCATTGGTTAACCCTGCTCACTGGAAATTTCTCCGCGTCAATACTTTGTGGTTTTTGCTCGGTTAACTTGCTCGCTGAGCGCCGCTGCTTGCGATCTTATGGCCTGCGGCCCGTGTGTGGAGTTTCGATGCGTACAAATTATCCAATGCCCAGTGTGGCGCTTGCAATCTTATTGACGCTGGGCGCTGGCCTGCCCGGCTTGCGGCCTGCAACAGAGCATCCGCCCGCGCTCTCACTGATGGCGATGACGGAAATCAAAGGCGGGCAGAACGGCCACTATTTTATCTCTGCGGCGATTAACACACATGCAATCAGCGCATTGCTCGACACAGGTGCCAGCACCGTCGCGCTTTCCTACGAAGATGCCGAAACTGTTGGCCTTCATCCACATAGCCTGACGTATGATGTTGGTGTTTCCACGGCCAATGGTCTGCTGAAGGCGGCGCGGGTGAAGCTTGAGCGGGTCGAAGTTGACAATGTGCGGGTGGATAATGTTGACGCGTTGGTTTTGCCTGAAGGAGCCCTTAAAGGCACATTGCTGGGCATGAGCTTTCTCTCCAAACTTTCCAGCTTCAAATCCGAAAATGGCACTTTGACCTTGAAGAACTGACGGTTCTTTTGATAATGCGTCGCTGCCGGAGGGCAAAACCTCCGGCTTTTTGTTTGAATAGGCCCATGGATTTTGATTCACTGCCAGATATCGAAACGCCCTGTGTGAAAGTATGCGTGGTCGATCCGGAAACGCAGCTTTGCATCGGCTGCGGGCGCACGCGCGGTGAAATCGCAGGCTGGCTGGGCATGGCTGCGCAAGAGCGGCATCTAATCGTCGAATCCCTGCCCGAACGGTTGACGACATTGACGCTGCGAAAATCCCGCCGCGGTGGAAGGGCGGGAAGGGTTGCGCGCGAAGGCGCAGTTTAATCAGGCGGCGATTTTTGCGGCTTGTTCGTCGACCACTTGCAACGCGCGCAAGATCACTTCTGGTCCAGCGCCCGGCTTGTGTGAGTCAATCGTCAAGACCTGCCGCCACAACCTGCCGCCCGCTTGGGCATGATAAAGGCCCAGCATGTGGCGCGTGATGTGATGCAGGGGTGCACCCGATGCACAATGCTTTTCGACATAGGGCAACATGGCAAGAGCAGCTTCGCGGCGCGTGGAAACGGGAGCATCCACGCCTGCGAAAGTGGGATCAACATCTATTAAAATCCAAGGATTGTGATAAGCAGCGCGGCCCAGCATCATTCCATCCAGCTGTTCGAGATAAGGCAGTCCGGACCGCAGCGTTTCCAAGCCGCCGTTAAGACTGATATGGAGTAATGGATTGGCAGCTTTCAAGCGCAGCACGCGATCATATTTCAATGGCGGCACTTCGCGGTTTTCTTTCGGCGAAAGGCCATGCAGCCAGGCTTTGCGGGCGTGGATGATGAATGTCTTGCAGCCCGCAGCGGCGACTGCACCCACAAAAGCATCGAGCGCCGCTTCCTCATCTTGATCGTCAATGCCAATGCGGCATTTGATGGTGACGGGAATTTTCACGGCAGTTTGCATGGCGCTAAAACAATCCGCCACCAGCTTTGGTTCGGCCATCAGGCAGGCCCCAAAATGCCCGCCCTGAACGCGATCTGACGGGCAGCCGACGTTGAGGTTGATCTCGTCATAACCAAAAGTCTCGCCAATGCGCGACGCCTGGGCCAAATGCAATGGATTGCTGCCGCCCAGTTGCAGAGCTACGGGATGTTCAGCGGCATCAAAGCCCAAGAGTTTTTCGCGGTTGCCATGGATTATAGCTTGGGCCGTCACCATCTCCGTATAGAGCACCGCAGAACGTGTCAGTGCCCGGTGGAAGACGCGGCAATGCCGATCGGTCCAATCCATCATGGGCGCAACGGCGAAAACTTTCCCGCGCGCCACCGGCGGTGGCGTGTTGTTGGTCATGGGGCGGATTTAGCGCGAAGTGGTGCGCAAGCTCAATTGGAAAAGGCGTGAATACGCGGGTTTCTTGCGGGCCGCCTTCTACTGCTCGCATGATTTCTAGCGGTCGGGCGACCTGAAGGGATCAATCCCGCCGCTTGGAGCGCACGGCGGCCATGGTTTGCGCCAGGTTTTCTTCTGCCGATTTGTAACCCTTTTGCGCAACGGCCATGAACACGGCATCCATAATATTGAGTTGTGCAATGCGTGCGGCGGCGTTTTCGCTGGTGAGTGGTGAGCCGAGTGCCGTTGAACACAGGGCAACATCAGAAAAGCCAGCCAGCGGCGATGAGCCGTAGTTTGTGATCACAATAACCTTTGCGCCATTGCTGCGCGCGATCTGCACCGCTTCCAGCACACCAGTTGTTCTACCGGAATGAGAAAAGGCCAAGACAAGATCACCCGACTTGAGCAGCGATGCCGACATGGCCATCATATGCGTGTCGTCGTACACAGAAGCACGCACGCCAATGCGCAAGAATTTGTGGGCAACATCGCGTGCGATTTGTGCTGAGCCGCCCAAACCGTAGAACTCGCGGTGGTTGGCTTCGTGAATCAAAGTTGCCGCTCGCTTAAATCCTTCCATATCGAGAATGGCGAGTGTTTCCTCCAACGCCTGGATTGCAGTACGGAAAACTTTTTGTACGATCACTTCAGCGCTATCGTCAGGCCCCAGATCCTCGTGCAGATCAACATTGGGCAATTGCTTGTAGGCATTCAGCGCTGAGCGCAATTCGCGAAAGCCGGTGAACCCCAATCGCTTTGCAGTTTTCACCACCATGGCTTCGGAGATGCTTGCGTCAGCCGCAACGCGCTTAAGCTGCAGTCCGTCATCAGCAGCGCCGCGCAGCATGATTTCAGTCACCCGCATTTCGCTCGGCGTCAATTCTGGCATGAGCATGCGAATGCGCGGGCCAACGGTTCTCACATCAAGCATCAAACTCATCCCCTGCCCCTCGCAAGGCGATCAACCAGCATGGCGAGAATGATGATGATACCCGTTGCCAGCAGTTGATAAAAGGCCTGAACATTCAGGAGGGTCAGCCCATTGCGCATGGCACCCAAGACAATGGCACCAAGGATGGTGCCGAAGATCGAGCCTTTGCCGCCCATCAGAGATGCGCCGCCAATGGCCGAAGCGGCAATGGCCTCAAGCTCCCAGAGATTGCCGAGCGTGGGTTCAGCGGCACCCAGTCTGGCCATCAGAATGACAGCCGCCAATGACGCAAGGCCGCCCGACATCATGTAGGTCAAAACTTTGGTGCGTTCGATGGGAACGCCGCTCACCCGGGCGGCTTCCTCATTGCCGCCAACAGCCAAAATATATTCTCCCAAGGGTGTTTTTTTCAGTAACACCGTTGCCGCAATTGCCAGGACACCGACTAGGATGACAGGCACTGGCAGGCCAATTACATAAGACGAGAAAATTTGGCGGAAGTCGTTGGGCAGGCCCAACACGGGATTGCCGCCCGTATAAATGAGGGCGAAGGCGCGGAAAATACTGAGTGTGCCAAGTGTCACGATAAAGGGCTGCAGGCCTGCATAGGCGATCAAGGCACCATTGATCATGCCGGAGAAGAGGCCAATGGCCAGAGCTGTCAAAATAACAACTGGCACGGGATAGCCCGCCATCAACAATGTGGCACTGAGCACTGCGGCCAAAGCCGCAACCGGCCCCACCGAAAGATCAATGCCACCGCTGATGATCACCAAGGTCATGCCAATGGCGATGCAGGCATTGATACTGGACTGCTGGAGAATGTTGACGAGGTTGCGCTGAGTGAGGAACACATCCGTCAAGCTGGCAAAAACAACAACCATGAGCACAAGGCCGATCACCGTGCCCATATCACGCCAGCTGATATTCAGTCCTTCCATCCATGCCCACAATTTGCCGTTCATATCAGTCTTTCACTTTCAAAGGTCAGGCGGCGCGTTTGCCGGTGATGGCAAGGCCCATGATATTTTCTTCACTCAGTTCACTGCGCTTCAAACTGCCCGCCATTTCGCCCGCGCGCATGACCACCACATCGTCACAAAGACGCAGGACTTCCGGCAGTTCAGATGAAACAACAACAATGCTGCGCCCTTGTTCGGCCAGCGTTTCAATCAAACGGTAAATCTCGCCTTTGGCACCCACATCAATGCCGCGCGTGGGTTCGTCAAAGACTAGTATTTCTGAACCAGCCATCAGCCATCGACACAGAATTGCCTTTTGTTGATTGCCACCACTGAACAGGCGAATGGGCCGCTCGATATTGGGCGGTCGCAGGTTCACACTTTTGGCCTGAACCTCAACTTGTCGGCGCAGTTCGGTTAATTTTATGATGCCGAAGCGTGTGAGTTTAGAATAGCTGGGCATGGCCGCGTTGACTGCTACAGAACGTAGCGGAATGATGCCTTCCTTCTTGCGATCTTCCGGCAACAGGGCGATGCCCTGGGAAATGGCGTAGCGCGGGCCAGCAAATTTGACAACGTGACCCTTGAGCTTGATCTCGCCAGTGGTTGGACGATCCACACCAGCAATCAGCCGCGCAAGTTCAGTGCGGCCAGAACCCACCAGCCCGGCAACGCCAAGCACTTCGCCACGATGCAGATTGAATGAGACATTGCGCACCGCCTTGTCACGGCCGAGGTTTAAAAGAGACAATATCACTTCATCTCGCACATGGCTTTGATGAGGCGGAATATCGAGGCTGCGGCCCACCATCATACCAACGACGGCAGACTCGTTTGTGGTGGCAAGATCCACATCAGCAACTTTCTTGCCATCGCGCAAAATCGTTGCTCGTGAAGCGACGCGGAAAACCTCGTCAAGTTTGTGCGAGACATAGATGATGGCAACGCCTTGGTTTTTGAGACGTTCGATCACGCCGACGAGCTTGTCAAATTCCACAGGTGTGAGACTTGAAGTAGGCTCGTCCATGGCGATCACTTTGGCATTGGCCAAAAGGGCTTTTGCTATTTCAACAATTTGCCTCTGAGCCACGCGCAAGTTTTTGATTTTGGTTCGCACATCTATGTTGGGGTCTAACTCCGCCAAAAGTTCGCGTGCCTTGGTTTGCATTTTCTTGTGGTCTTTGAAGATGCCCATAACAGTGATGGCATCGCCGAGAAACATATTCTGAGCCACGGTGAGTTCAGGAACTTGCTGCAGTTCTTGATGGATCAGCGCAATGCCTGCCTGTTTGGCAGTTTTGGGGTTGCGCAGATCGACAGGCTCGCCATTGATTTTGATTTCACCTGCGTCTGCGCGAAAAATTCCGGAAATGATCTTAAGCAGTGTCGATTTACCTGCGCCGTTTTCACCGAGAAGCGCCACCACCTGCCCGCCGCGCACTTCAAAGTTGACACCACTCAAGGCTTGCACGCCGGGGAAGCCCTTGGTCATATTCACAAGCGAAAGTGCGGGTGGTGCAGGTTGATCTGACATTTGAATTATGCGCCATTCAATAAAAGATCTGGCGTGGCGGCCAGGAAGAAACCACCACGCCAGCAGGCAACTTAGTTTGCCTTGGAAGCGTCTTCCATCAGGTTCTTGCGAACTGCGGCTTCATCGCCCTGATAGCGGGCCATGTTGGCTTTCGTCACCAAAGCTTGTGGCGTGGCCACAACGCGTGGCAACTTCTGGCCAGCTTGCAAACGCAGGGCCACTTCAAGTGCCACTTCGCCCGTGAGAACCGGGAAACTGTCCACCGTTGCGGTGAGTTCACCAGCGGCGATGGACTTGTAAGCATCGCTGATGCCGTCGGTGCCGATGACAGCGATCTGCTTGGCTTTGCCGGCGGCCTTTACAGCTTCAACCACACCCAGGGCCATGCCATCATTGTTGCAATAGAAGCCCACAATGTCAGGGTTCTTTTGCATGATGTTGGTGGCGGCGTCGTAAGACTTCTGGCGATCCCAGTCACCTGGAACGCTGGCCACAACTTCAAAGCCCTTGCCATCCTTGGCCATGGTTTCCTTAAAGCCTGCGGTGCGCTGCACGGCGGCATAAACGCCCGCCATGCCTTCGATCACGGCAACCTTGCCGCCTTTGGTGTTGGCAATGAACCACTTGGCAGCGCGAACGCCATTGTCTTTCTGCACATTGCCAATGTAGTTTTTAGCACCTGGGATCACAGCGTCATTGACATTGATCACCGGAACGCCCGCCTTGTCGGCGGCTTCAACAGCAGGCTGCAAGTTAGAGTCAGTCTGGGGCGACACAAGCAAAATCTTGTAGCCTTTCGAGAGCATATTTTCAGCAATGGCCAATTGGCCGAGCTGGTCATTTTCGCCTTGGCCGGCTTGCAGGTCTACTGCGGCACCGACGGATTTTCCGAACTTTGTGTAACCTTCGCCGAGGGAGCGCCAATATTCGTTGGTGAGAGCCTTGGCCACCGCACCAACCTTCATGCCTTCTGCGATTTTAGGCATCGGGCCGAATTTGGCTTCGAGCTGCGACCAATCCATGCGGTCTGACTCAACGTCGGAATTCAGTGGTTTCAGATCAGCTGCATAGGCCGAAAACGAAAATGCAGCTGTTGCAACTGCGCCCAAAAGCGCGGCCTTCAAAAATTGTCTACGCATATTTAGTCCTCCCAAAAATGTTCATTCGTGTTGTTAAAGTCGATTATTCCAATCCGATCAGCTGCCTCCCAAGAGGGCTTTGCGGATGATGGAATTGCTGGTTACGGCATCTTGGGCCGCGATCGCCGCACTCAAGCGGTTGTCAGTTCGCAGGCGCTGCACCACACCGCGCATGGCTTCCACTGCGGCAATATTGGCGGTGCATTCGGCCACCGGATCCATGCCGGTGATGTCGGGGAAAGTGTCAAAATAAATGGCGCGGTCGTATTTGATCTTGTCGAGCACATAGAGGAGCTCAATGGTTTGAATCGGATGCACTGTGCCCACCATCAAACCATCGTCGCGCTTGCCATAACCATCGTTGAGATGGACGCCGAAGAGTTTGGATGAGCGCGCCGCCAAGGCCACGGCATATGCAGGCATTTCATCGGCATAGAGCACATGCGCGAAATCAATGGTGACGCCCACATTCTTGCGCCCGATTTGATTGATGGCCAAAAGGGTTGTGCCAATATCCGGCATCAGGCTGAAACTGCGCGGTTCATTGGGCTTGTATTCGATGCTGATTTCACAGGCCTCGTTGTGGTCTGCCACTTCGGCCATGGCCTCAAGTGTGAAATCCCAGAGCTGGCCGTAATCAACCTGGAAGGAATAATCGAACCCGTCCTGCCCCATCCACAGCGTCATCAGTGAACCGCCGAGTTCAACCATCCGGTCAATGCCGCGTTTGGTTTGGTCGATGGCCAGGCGACGCAGTTTTGGATCGGGATTGGTGAAGGCACCAAGTTTGAACCCCGGGTCGCTGTAGTAGCGCATGGCGAAACCGTTGATCGACAGGCCGAGATCAACCAGCGTGGATTTTAGTTCCTCGTTGGTGACACCTACACAATGGTCAGGGAAGTTCAGATCAACGGCATTGAGGCCATCGACTTGGGCGGCGCGTTCCAAAAGGCCGAGCACCCCTGCGCGCTTGACGCCCGCAAGCGCTATCCCGTTTTTGAACGAGTTCAGACGAGCGGCATAGTGATTTGAAACGGTGTGCGCTGGCTTGTTCATCGGCTTCCTGTTGCCGGATACTTCACATCCCAAAGCTACTCTGTAAAGTTGATTCTGCCAGATTCATCGCCTCGGAAAGTTATACTTGGAACTTCACGTTAAATAAGGATTTAGCGTATAAAATTTCGAATCTGCGCTACTTATTTCGTGAAGTTTGGAAACCAACTTCACAAATTTTATTACTTTTGTGCACCACATCAAAGGGATTTGGATTGACTATTAGTGTCCTGAGACAAATTCAGCGGCGCGCAAATTGGCGGCGCGGCAGGCTTCGACCAGCGGCATTCCTTGTGAAAGACGCTGCGCCAAAGTGCCCACAAAGCAATCGCCTGCGCCATGAGTTGAGATGACTTTGACGCGGTGAGGTTCAATTTCAATTGGCGTTGCATCATCGCTCACAACCAGCCCTTCGCCACCGAGAGTAACAACAACTGATTTTGCAAGCTTGAGCAAAGCAGGAATGGCTGCAACGGCAGTAGCGCGATCTTGAACAGTATGGCCCGCCATGCCCTCGGCTTCGATGCGATTGACCACGAGCACATCAACCAGAGATAAGAGATCATCACCCACGGCGCGCACGGGAGCGGCGTTGTAAATCATTAAGGCACCCGCCGCTTTGGCGGCGGAGGCCGCTGCAACATTGACGGCGTGCGGCACTTCGTTTTGCAAGACCAAAACTTTTGCGCCGCCAAGCTTGTGCCATTCAGCGCGCAGTGACTGGGGATCAATTTTGAGATTGGAACCAGACACAATCACCGCGCCATAGTCGCCATCATCTTTCAGGATTGCAACACTCATGCCGGAGCCTGCCACGGGATCAATGGTGATGGCATCCGTGTTCACGTTGAGGGATCTGAGATTTTGTAACAACGCATCAGCAAAGCCGTCTTTGCCTACGCGGCTGATCATCGCTGTTTTAGCCCCCGCTCTTGCCGCCTGTACGGCTTGATTGCCACCCTTGCCGCCACACACCTGCTCCCACGCGTGGCCCACGACAGTTTCATCAATGCGCGGGATTCCGGGTGATCGCACAACAATATCCAAATGCAAACTGCCACAGACGATAACGTCAAAATTTTTCATGGTTCAGCCTCTCTCTCTTAAAAATTAGAGCGCGGCACGAAGTAAAGCAACATCACAGACTTTCCTGTGCGTGAAGTTTTGATATTTGAGTTTTCCGCCAGCGCTGTTAGCCTTGATGTTCAACTCTCGAAAGCCAGGCCGTGACGAAACCCCTCATTCTCGTTGATCCGCAACCACGAAGCCTCGACACTATCTGCGACGCAAATACGCGGCGCAAATTCGAGAGCATTGGTCGCATTATTGCCCAAGAGAGCGGGCCGATGCCGGATGAGATGGTGGAGCAACATCTGCCTGAAACCACCATCCTCGTGGGACAAACCCGCATGGATACAGCACGGCTCAAGCGTGCCAAAAAACTTAAAGCCATCATCAATGTAGAAACCAATTTCACTGATAATATTGACTACGAATATTGCTTTGCCCAAGGCATTCACGTGCTCACTCCCGGCTCAGCCTTTGCAGACGTCGTGGCAGAATCGGCCTTGGGTATGGCCATTGATCTGGCGCGGGGCATCACCAAGGCCGACCGTGACATGCGCCAAGGCGTTGAAGCTTACGGGTTAGAGGGCAACACCGAGAGTTACAGTCTCGTTGGTGCGCCAATCGGCTTGATCGGTTTTGGAGACTTATCCCGATCATTTCTGAAACTCGTTGCGCCGTTCAACTGCCCCACCAAAGTTTATGACCCTTGGGTGCCTGAGTATACAATCCATAGACTTGGGTGTTTGGCTGCTGGATTGGACGACGTTTTGTCGACGTCAAAATTGATTTTCGTCTTCGCAGGAGTTACCAGCGAAAACCAAGGATTCCTCGGGCGGCGCGAGTTGGGCCTAATTCAAAAGGACGCTTGCTTCTTGTTGATGAGCCGCGCGGCGGTAGTGGATTTTCCGGTGTTTCTAGATTTCGTTCGCGCCGGAGTGTTCCGCGCCGCAACCGATGTGTTTCCACTTGAACCTGTAGCCAAAGACGATCTCCTGCGCTTAATTCCCGGGCTTTTGCTTTCGGCCCACCGCACTGGCGGAATGCCGTCTGCTCTCTTCGACATCGGCGCACAAATGGTGGCTGATGCCGAATTAATTTTAAAGGGACTGCCCCCCGTTGTGTGCCGTAAAGCTTTGCGCGAAACCGTAACGCGCTTTCGCAGCAAGCCAGTTTCAATCACCTGACCCTAGCGAATAACGCCCTTGCGGATAATGAAACAGCCGTAGGGGCCAGGATCAGAAGTGCGCACGATAGCGAAAGATTTCTTCGCCGCGGCATAAAAATCAAAGCGCTCATGGGCCCCCATGTTCACGGGTTTGCCTTGGCTCTCGTCCAAAGCCTTCTGCATTTCAGCAAAAATCGGCACGACGCCATTGGGATTGCCCACCACTTGCATGCGCATGACGGGTTGTTCGACGAAATCGTCCAGCGGCATCAACCCAAGAATAGCTTTGGTCAGTGCCGGAATTTTGCACCCCGTGACGCTGACCAATTTGCCGTAAGTGGTTTCCTTGGCGATGGTGACGGCGGGATGATTGACATCGCAAACCACAATGTCATCGCCATGGCCCATCAACATCAAAACATAAAGCAATTCAGCGGATATGGCTGGATCAACGTGGCGCAGCATGGCGAGATTCTCCCTTGTCGCCCGTGGACGGGCGCTTTGCATTCTTGCCATCATTGAATATTTTTTGCAGCGCTTCAACCTGCGCGACTGCACAGGCCCGTGAAGTTCTGCCCTTTGACAATAGCAGGAGTTGCACTAACCTTTGGCGGCAAAGGGGTTGGGAATGGCTTCAGTCGATATCAGCGATATACGCAAATCCTATGGCACCCATGCCGTCATTCACGGCGTGAATGTGAACATCAAGGATGGCGAATTCGTTATTCTTGTCGGCCCATCGGGCTGTGGTAAGTCCACTTTGCTGCGCATGATTGCCGGGCTTGAGCCAATCACAGGGGGCCAGATTTCCATCGGTGGCAAAGTGGTCAATGACCTGCCGCCCAAAGACCGCGACATCGCCATGGTGTTTCAAACCTATGCGCTCTATCCGCACAAGACGGTTGCCCAGAACATGGGCTTTGCCTTGCAAATGCGCAAAGCTTCACGCGAGGAAATTGAAACGCGGGTGAAACGCGCTGCTGAGATTCTTGATCTAGTGCTCCTGCTTGATCGCTTTCCCAAGCAACTCTCCGGCGGGCAACGACAGCGCGTGGCCATGGGCCGTGCCATTGTGCGCGATCCTGCGGTGTTCTTGTTTGACGAGCCGCTTTCCAACCTGGATGCCAAGCTGCGCGTGCAGATGCGCGCTGAAATCAAGGAACTCCATCAACGCCTCAAAACCACGATTGTTTATGTGACCCACGACCAGATCGAAGCCATGACCATGGCCGACCGGATTGTGGTGATGAATGCTGGCGTGGTGGAACAGATGGGCACGCCGCTTGAACTTTATGACCAGCCCAAGAACATGTTTGTAGCGGCCTTCATTGGTTCACCGTCGATGAACCTGCTCAAAGGCACGATCAAGGCGGGGGCAAAGCCGTCGTTCGTCTTGGACGATGGCAACAGTCTCCCACTTGGAAAAATCGACAAATCCCACGATAGCAGACCCGCCTATTATGGCGTGCGCCCGGAACACCTGACTCTGGGCAAAGGCGGCATTCCGGTTGAAGTGAGTGTCATCGAACCGATGGGCTCTGAAACCCAGCTTTTTGCCAAAGTGGGTGGCCAACGCATTGTAGGCCTGTTGCGCCAAAGGCTTACCGCCAAACCGGGCGAAAAGCTCTCCCTTGTGCCCGACCTCACAGCCATTCATCTTTTCGATGCTGAAACCAGGCAGCGCATGTGAAGTGGCGTGAAGTCGAACACGTTGACACAGTTTTGTTCTCACGCTTAGTCTTGCATAACTCCGACGGCCAAAAAGGCTGAGTTCGTCAGCAGTGTCCGTTGCAGTCAATTGGGAGGAATTGAACATGAAATTGGAACACTACGAATTGGCCGTCAGCAGGCGCAACCTGTTGAAGGGCACCACGGGTCTGGCTGCCGCTTCACTTCTGGGTGGTGTAGTTGCAGCGCCTCAACAAGCCTTGGCCGCTGATGATCTGCGCGCCGCCATTCTGAAAATCCCTGGGGTCGGCAAAGGCCAGCCTACCGACGCCGATTGGCAAAAAGTTGGCGAAATGTGCCTCGGCGCCACCAAGGCCAGCGTCAAGCAGGGCGAACTCGCTGGCGTTGAGCTTTCTTTCATGGGCCTCAACAACCAAAACGTTCACAACGTGCTGTTCCGTGGCCTTTCCAAAGCCTGGGCAGATTACACCGGCGTGAAGATCAATTGGATCGACTTGGCGCAAGCTGACTATAACGCCCGCTTGCAACAATCCATCGCCACCAAGACGGTTGATTTCGATGTCATTGAAATGGGTGCACCTTTTGAAGGCGATGTGTGCGGCAAAGGCCTTGCTTCGGAAATGCCAGATTGGGTGAAGAAGCAATTAGACATGGACGACATTGTGAACTACCTCAAGCCCCCGGTTGGCACATGGGCCGGCAAGCAATACCGTGTGACGGTGGACGGCGACTGCCACAACTTCAACTATCGCTCTGACGTGTTTGCCGACAAGGGTCTTGGTGATGCATGGGCCAAGGCTGGCAACAAGATGCCTTGGGGCGTTCCAAGAACTTGGCAACAGGTCAATGCCGTGACCAAGTTCCTCAAAGGCCAGAAGATGGATGGCAAGGATGTCTATGGCTATCTCGACCCGACCAAAGGTTGGGGCGGTTTTGCTTTCTATTTCTTAGGTTCACGCGCCACAGCTTATGCCAAACACCCGGATGACAAAGCTTGGCTGTTTGACGTCGACACGATGAAGCCACGGGTCAATAATCCAGCTTGGGTGCGCGCCATTCAAGATGTCGTTGACTCACTGCCTTTCGAACCAGCTGACCAGCTGAACGCTGACCCCGGCACGACGGGCTTCCAGCAATTTCTTGCTGGCACTGGCTCGATGTTGTCATGGTGGGGCGACATTGGCACCAATGTTTACACTAATGACTCATCCACCATACAAAACAAGGCAGCGTTTGATATTCTGCCGGGTTCGGATGATGTCTATAATGCCAAGACGGGCAAGTGGGACAAGCTAGCCTCTGGGCCAAACTTCGCGCCCAACCTCGCCTATCTCGGCTGGGGCATCTATGTGATGGCCCGAGTTGATGCTGATCCGAAAAAGCAAAAGGCTGCTTGGTCACTTGCTGCGCATTTGGGTGGCAAAGACATTGCTTTGTGGATGGCAGCCTACCCATCAGGCTTCCAATGCTATCGCAACAGCCAGCACAATGTCGATGAATGGGTGGGTGCAGGCTACGAGAAGAACTTCATCTCGAATTATCTCGACTCACAGTTCAACTCTTACAATCATCCAAACGGTGCCATTGAGCCTCGTATCCCAGGCATCTTCCAATATTACAGCGCTGCTGAAGACATCCTGGCCCAGATATACTCTGGCAAGGTAAAGGTGCAGGAAGGAGCCGACCAGATTGCTGCCGCTTGGGAAAAATTGACCGACCAGCTGGGTCGCGACAACCAGATCAAGCTCTACAAAGGCTCTCTGGGCATGTGAATGTGAGAGCCTCCTCGCCCAATCCGGGCGGGGAGGCCTTTTTCAACCCATGAGCAACGACAATCTTTCAGACCAAGAGGCCGTTTCAGGTCAGGTTTCCGACCAGCGCAAAGCTATGGGCACATGGATGGTGCGCCTCGCAACGTTGGGCTATGCGCTTTTGGTGTTGCTGCAAACATTGACTGCCACGGGGGTGATTGAATTTGGCTTTTCCAGCTGGCTTCCCGCCTTCCTAGGATTTGGTGTTTGGGGCGTGTTTTTGTGCTGGGGTAATATTCTGCGCTTAGGCGAACAGGGATGGCGCGCGCTGTTTGTGTTGCCTGCCATTCTGCTCACTGTTGCGATGGTCATTTTCCCGACCTTCTTTGGCCTCTACATCGCCTTCAGCGACTGGAACCTTTCATCAGCAACGGGCCAGCATTTCAACGGCTTGGCTAATTTCTATCAATTGCTTGCTGATGAGCGTTTTTGGAATGCGCTGAGCAACATGATTTTCTATGTGGCGACTGTGATCGTGCAATATGCCATAGCCTTTGGGTTAGCGCTGTTGCTCAATTCTGAGATTCGCGGGCAAAAATTCTTTCGCGTGGCTTTCCTCTTGCCTTTTATGCTGTCGCCAGTTGCCGTGAGCTGGATGATCGGCAAGTCCATGTTGGAATTCCGCTTCGGCCCCGTCACCAATTTACTGCGCAGCCTCGGCTGGGAAAACCCTTCTCTACTCACCACGCCTTGGTTGGCTAAATCCACACTAGCCGCCATGGATGCCTGGGTGTGGATTCCATTTATGATGATACTCTTGCTAGCGGGCTTGCAGGCGATGAGCAAAGAAGTACAAGAAGCAGCCAAGGTTGATGGCGCCAGTGGCTGGCAGGGCTTTTGGCATGTGACTTATCCATTGATGCTGCAAGTCAGCATGACCACAGTGATCTTGCGCATCATCTTCCAATTGAAACTGGCCGACATTGTGATCAACACCACGTCAGGTGGGCCCGGTGGAGCGACAGACACTGTTTCCAGCTTTATTTTCCGTGAATACAAAGATCGCTCCAACGTCGGCTATGGCAC
>JAYWAB010000155.1:0-30681 GCA_043782835.1 Aestuariivirga sp. | reverse complement strand
GCAAAATCCGCCAGCTCACGATTCGAATGTTCAAGCTTCTGCGTATATTGCAGCATCATCGTCGCGTTGCTTTCAACTTCGGTAATATCCTGGTAGGTCGCAATCGTTCCGCCATCTTGCATCGGCTCGTTCATCACAGCGATAACGCGGCCATCCTTGAGGAATTGCTTGATAACGCTGCGGCGCGCCAACTGGCTCGGATCGTTGCGTTGCGCCAATGCGCGATCGGCTTCTTCAGCGGTATAGTTGCCGAGACTCACCGAATACTGCATGATTTCTGGCAGCGAGATGCCGGACTTCACCACATCAGCCGAGAAGCCGTAGATTTCCAGATAGCGCTTGTTGACCACGATCAGCTTTTGATCTTTGTCGAACATGCAAAGGCCTTGCACCATGTTGGTGAGTGCCGTGTCAAAATGCAGATTGCGCGCATGCAACTGTTTTGAGATGCGCAACATTTCCATTTCGCGCAATTTGAGTTCGGTAATGTCAGAACGCGTTCCAACGATACCGCCATCATTTGTGCGCTTTTCAGTGATCAGAAGCCAACGACCGTCGGCAAGTTGAACCTGATAAGGCTCGCTTGGATTGCGATGCTTTTCGAGACGCCATTTAATATATTGCTCTTCGCTCATGCCGTTCAGAACGAAAGCTCCGCGCGAGGTTGATTTGCGCAGAATTTCCTCTTTGTCAGCACCAGGCATGATCACGTCCGCAGCAAGCGGGCTGTAATCCAAATATTTACGATTGTAGAGAACCATACGGTCATTGGCGTCATATAATGCAAAGCCATCTGCCATCACATCTAAAGCATGCATCAAGCGTGAGCGCGATTGCTCCGCAATCATTTCATATTGCGTATTGAGGTCCATGCCCGATGCTGGGCCATCGATCTGGCGCGCTGTTTCAACTGCCGTTCCATTTGGCAGACGGCGGCGGCGAACTTCGACCATGCTGCCGCTCGGCGCAGTATAACGGAATGTATAAGCCGTGCCGGGTTGCAACCGCTCAATAATCTTCGAAATTTTCTCGTCAATATCACCTGCTGCAACATTCAAACGCTGGAAGGTGATCTGCATTAACCTTTGCAGCTGCGTGCCCGTTGGCATGTCTGAACTGAGATAGCCACAAAGCGTCTTATAAAGATCATTGCAGGCCAAAAGGCGCAGCTGGGAATCAAAAAGTGCTAAGCCAACATCAGCCCCCGCGAAAAGATCAGCAATTTCGGAACTGTCTCTTTTGGTAATCATTTCGGCCTGGCCCATTTCAAAACCAGCATTGAAAGGCGTCACATTACTGTTGATTTTCACGTCATTCCCCAAATTTCCGTCATGTCTTAGCGGAAAGTCATAAATGAAGCGTGAAAGCGAATTGGGCTGCGCAAGGCATTGGCATTTTAGGTGTTTTAACGAATTTGTCAGATAAAGCCCGCAGGGCGATTTCAGTGGCCAACTATTCCAGTGGGCAGTCTTGGGTTGACCCGTCGATAAAAATGGAACGGGACGGATGCTTTCGAGTTTTGAACGTACAATAGCGTGTTGGCTCTTGGCAGGTGCAATTTTTGCGGGGTTCTTTGTTCCGGGTCTGTCGGAAGTGCTCAAACCCTTCACGTTGGGAAGTTTGTTCTTCCTGATTGTCATGTCACTGCTGCCCATGGGGCGAATGGACGTTAGCGAAGTCTTTACCTTAGATTCAAAAGTTTGGCAGATCGTGTTGTGGCAATTGCTGGGGTTGCCAACGATCATCGTCGCTGCGGCCCATTTGGCACGCATCGACGGAACAATTACCATGCTCTTGGTCACCACCGCATCTGCGGGCTCACTCTTTGCGTCTCCAACTTTTGCTGAATTGCTCCAGGTCAATAAGAAGCGCGCGCTTCAATGCATGGTTTTGTCGACATTTCTCATGCCGCTTTCGTATTTCATCTTCTTCACCCTCGTCTTACACGCAAAAATCTCGTTGGATTTGACGCTCTATGTCTATCGCTGCATGATCTTCCTGGTGATGCCGCTTGGGTTGTTTCTCGTCTATATGGGCGTTTCAACAGGACTGCGCCCGAAGATCGCAGATATCATTGAAGGCATTTCGCGCCGCTCAACCATTGTCGCCCTTATTATATTCGGGATCGGTGTTGTCGGCCCGGCGCGAGATCTCCTGCATGAAGACCCGTCGCACTTCATGCTTTATCTGCTGATTGTGAATGCGCTGGGCATTGGCATGGCTTATCTCACCGCCGTGGTGATGTTCCGACAAGGCATCAATGATGCATTAACCGCAAGCATCGTCAGTGGTTTCCGCAACGTGGGCCTTGGTTTTGTGCTTCTTTCCGGCGTCTCAGGCGTCAGCACGGCGCAATATGTTGGTGTGTCTCAGATCCCCATTTTCTTGGCACCACTTGTCCTCAGCCTGTTGCTGCGCAAGCAACGAGATTCCACCCCAACAACAGCGCGTGATCCAGCGATTGAACAGCTCTCGACTCAAGCTGCAGCCTAAGTTGAATGGCCACGTCAATTAACCCTTCATTCACCGCAAGACTCGAATCCAATTCCATGAGCCGACGCGCAAACCGCGATTAACATTTGCTTAGAAGCGCACGTGTTAGTTGATCTCTGGGTAAGTTGCGTAACATGGGGCAGTCGGCGTGAGTTTAGTTGTAGAAAACATTGCGGAAAGCACAGATGATCTTGTGCGCGCGTTGCGCTTTGCATCCGCAGCCGCATCGGAGCTGCCACCCGCAAAAGCCTTTGATGCCATCGACGGTCAAGCCAACATCCATTCAAAAGCCAGAAAAGCCGCCAGCCAGCTTCTCTATGGCATGGCATTCCTCCTCACATTCGCCACCAGCATGGGCGCCATCTGGTATGCCAACCAAGTCTATGGGCCAGAAATGTATGGCCAGGGCGGCATGATGCCCGCCGCTGAAGCCCATGCCGCAGGCAATAACTATGCTGTTTTTGATCTCAATTTAAACGTCCGCGCGCTGCGCGATGAACAGATCGCGCGCATGACCAAGACGCCAGAGCTCATCATCCTTGGCGCGAGCCAATGGCAAGAAGGTCACAAAGAACTGCTAAGAGGAATGGATGTTTTCAACTCCCATATTCACCGCGACTATTGGGAGGACCCGCTGGGCATGGTGGAACTCTTGGTGCGCCACAACAGGTTGCCTAAAAAACTGATTATCGCCATCCGCGACAAACAATTCACGCCGGTTGATGCACGCAAAGACTGGCTTTGGGAGCCAGGCATTCCAGCCTATCGCGGCATGACCCAGCGCCTCGGGATCGAAACTGAAAGCTATTGGAAAACCGCGCCGTATCACAGGCTTCAGGCTTTGATTTCGCTGCCCATGTTGTTTGAGAATTTCACGCGTTGGTACAATGCCTCGGAACATCCAGGGCCAACCACAGCCATGCAACTTGACAACATGGATCTGATTCTGCCCGATGGTTCAATTGTGTGGTCGAACTTTAAGAAGAAAAATATTTTCACGCCGCAACGCACGGAAAATGAAGTTAATGCGCTGGTTCAGACAAATTTGAGCAGTCCGCTGTTGATCGACCCTAAGGGTGTAACCGCATTCGAATCGTTATTTGCCTTTCTGAAAAGCCAAGGGGTACAAGTGTATCTCACTAACCCTCCCTACAATCCGGCCTTCTATGACAAAATTGTGGGAACGCCTTTTGCTGAAGGCGTGGCGCGCGTTGAAACACTGACGCAGAAGTTCTCAACTGAATATGGCTTTCCGATTTTTGGAAACTTCAACCCGCACAAAGTTGGCTGTACCGCAGATATGTATATTGACGCGGAGCATTCAGGCCCAAAATGCTTGCAGAAAGTATTTGACCAATTCCTGGCCCTCGACAGCGTGAAGAAGGCCAGCTGATGTCATTCACCTCGCTTCAATTCATTTTTCTATTTCTGCCCGTGGCATTTATTGGCTTTGTGCTGGCGCACCGCTTTGGCGGGGCCAAACAGGCGATCAATCTACTTGCCACCATTTCGTTGGTTTTTTACGGCATGTGGGGCTTACCGCTTCTGGGCATCTTGCTTCTTTCAATGCTGTTTAACTTCACGGTGGGCAAGGCGATCACCAATGTGAACGATGACTTGAAGAAGAAAAAAAATCTTCTGTTTGGTGCCATCGCGGCCAATATCGCCATGCTCGGCTATTTGAAATACAGCAATTTCTTCATCGATGTTGCCAATCAAGTGTCTAGCGCGGGCCTGAATCATCTCAGTATTGTGGCCCCCCTTGGCGTCTCATTCTTCACCTTTGTGCAAATCGGTTATCTGATTGATGCGTCCAACGGCAAGCTGCTGAAGCATGGTTTTGCCCAATACGTTGTGTTCACCGCCTTCTTCCCCTGTGTGACGGCCGGTCCCTTGGTCATGCAGCGCGAGATGATGGAGCAATTGAGCCATCCCAAATTCCCCGCGCTCGATTTGAACCGGATTTTAATTGGCACGACCATGTTCGCCATGGGCCTGTGCAAAAAGGTGCTTTTGGCAGATAGCATAGCGCCATTTGCCGACAGCATTTTCAGCAGCGCGCAACACGGGCTTGTGCTTGGTGTCAGCACATCTTGGATCGGCGCCCTCAGTTATACATTGCAGCTCTATTTCGATTTCTCGGGCTATTCCGACATGGCCATTGGCCTGGGCACGATATTTGGAATTAGGCTGCCGCTGAATTTTGACTCGCCGCTCAAATCTACAAATATCTCAGATTTCTGGCGTCGTTGGCACATGACCATGACGCGCTTTTTCACCGCCTATCTTTATTCAGGATTGGCGATGTCTGGAATGCGCAATGGTATGCGCTGGAATTTGGGCCGCATTGGCCGCTTCATGCTCTCGGCCGCGCTGCCCTCAATCTACACATTCTTGCTTGCCGGTGTCTGGCATGGCGCTGGTTGGACCTATGTCATCTATGGCCTGATGCATGGCATTGCGATCGCCTCCTTCTTGGCCTGGCGCGAATTCTCACGCTTCAAACTGCCATCGCCACTGGCATGGATGATCACCATGTTAACAGTTGTCGCCGGTCTCGTGATGTTCCGCTCGCCGGACGTTGCAACCGCATTTTCAATCTTTGGCGAGATGGCGGGATTAAATGGATTTGGTCTCGATGCCGCACCAATGACTATCGATAGCGCACAAGCCTTGTCGCTGATTGTGGTGATGGGTGCCATCGCCCTGCTCTTGCCCAATACACAGCAAATTTTACACCACGAATGGCCGGTGATCGACACCATGCCCGAAGAAACGCCAATCGCCGCAGGTCTGGTGGCGTGGAAACCAAGATTGGGTTCCGCCCTTCTGACAGCCCTCGTGCTCACTGCCGGTATCGCTTCAATCGGATCCAGTTCTGGGTTCCTCTATTATAAATTTTAAGGGAGATAAAAATGAATACGCACAATCATAATTTCAGCGAGTTCGTACTGGACCTGTCGCGCGAAGTAGACCGCGAAGTTGCAGGCGACATTGAAAAGGAATCAGTATTCGTCTCGCCCTATATTGAGCGCATCCATGTCAGCGAAGATGGAAAGTCCGCCCGCGTCGTGGTGCGTCCCGGTGCTGATCTCGAAGAAACCCGCGAAAAGACCAAACGCTTCCTTGATGTAATGGTTCGTCAGATCACCGGTTTCGAGATCAAGGTCTTTGTCGACACCAAACGCAAAGATACTGGCCCTTATTATGCCGGCGTAAATGATGAATTGGTTAAACGCGGCTGGATGCATGACTATGGCAAAGGCCAAGTGGCCTATAGCGGCCCGGTCTTGAAACTTGCGAAGCTGATCAACGACAAATCCGGCGAACTCTATCGTGCTGCTTTTGCCGCCAAGGAATCGCATTTCCCAGCGATGATCGATGCCGATACCTTGCACAAATGCGGCTATTTTGATTCACATCCCAATGCCGTAACTTTCGTTGGCAACGTGATTGAAGATTTTGATGCAATTGAAGAATTCCGCCGCGCCAATTCCTGCTCGGAAGGTGCTTTGATGCCCCAGCAAGATCACATTCACATCGATGGCATGTGTCTCAATCCGGCGGCCTGCTTCCCTTGCTACCCAACCCTGACAGGTCAATCCTTTGAAGAGGGCCAGTGCTACACATGGCTGGGCCGCGTATTCCGCTATGAATCACGCAACATCAACGGGCTTGATCGCTTGTACGAATTCAACGTGCGTGAGCTCGTGTTTGTGGGCGATGAAGACTTTGTGCGCGGTGTGCGTGCCAAGGCTTTGCCTGTTGTCGAAGAACTTGCCTCGTTCTTTGATATTGATTGCCAGGTACAAACTGCCACTGATCCGTTTTTTGCCACAGTGTCTGCCGCCAAAAAGTTCTGGCAAGCCTCTCAAGAAGTGAAAAACGAAATCAAGATCCCCGCCCTTGGCAATGATGGCAGCGTGAAACAGCTGGCTTGCGGCTCGATCAATTTACACGGCAACTTCTTCGGCAAGCGCTTTGGCTTTACCACCAAAAACGGTGAACCCGCACAAACCGGCTGCGTTGGCCTTGGCATTGAACGCTGGGTTCTGGCCGCGTTTACGCAACATGGCTTTGATGAAATGCGCTGGCCAGAAGCCGTGCGCAACGTGATTTTTAACTAAAACAAAAACATAATTTAACAGGAGAGTAAAAAATGCAACTTTATAGCCTAGTCGGAAAAGTTCTCGATGTTGAGTCATCCTTGCTCAACGAAGAATCCAATGCCCAAAATACGCCAAAGTGGGATTCATTGCGCCACATCGAAGTTCTTTTCGCCATCGAAAATGCCTTCCATGTGCGCTTCACCATGCCCGAAATTTCTGGTCTGCGGAAACTGGGCGACATTCGCAAACTTTTGGCAACCAAGAATGTGCCTTTGAACGTCGACACAACAGAAGAAATTCGCAAGTTCGGTTGATCAGATCACAGCAAGTGATTTTCCAGGGGCAGAATGTATAAACCAGTGACCATCGGGGCAGCGACCAAAGTTTTAATCGTCGACGACGATGAGGATGATCTTTACCTCATCACCGACGCTTTGACTCAGGTCGCGAGCAATCGCTACGACATTACAACGGCGTCATCGCCGCTCTCGGCAATGTTGGAATTGGCAAAGGCCACTTTCGATGTGATCTTCAGTGACTATCGGTTGGGCGCAGCCACGGGCATTGATTTCATCAACAGCGTGCGCGCTGCTGGCATTGACACGCCGATCATCCTGTTGACAGGCATCTCCGATCAGCTGGTTGACAATGCCGCGTTGAAGGCGGGTTCATCGGATTTTATCTCGAAAACAGCGCTCACGCCTGACATATTGGATCGCGCCGTACGTTATTCACTGGCCCACGCCAATCGTCAGCGCCTGTTGCAAAGCATTCTGAAAAACACCAAGTCAGCCATCGCAGTGATGAATGCCGACGGCACCGAAAACCTAGCCAATGGCCAAATGACCCACTTCGCCAAACAGATTTTCGGCGATGACACTGTTGGAAAACGGCAGCTGATTGAATTGGCATTTGCTTCGGAACAAAAAGATATAGTACTGGGCAACATGGTTCTGGAACAGCACGTCACCAAACTGGCTGACGGAAGTTCAATTTTGACATTGCATGATGTGACTGACCGCGTGAACGATCTGCGAGAACGCGAACAGGCGGAAGAACGTATCCGCGCCATTGCCATGAAAGATACATTGACCGGCCTGCCAAATCGCATGGCCTTCAACACATTCCTGGATGAATGTCTGGTCAAAGCCAGCAGAAGCGGCAGTAAATTGGCTGTGTTACTATTTGACTTTAATCGCTTCAAAGAAGTGAACGACCTGTTTGGCCACGCCGCCGGAGATCATATCTTGCTGCAGGCGGCATCTCTGCTCAGCTCCACATTGGCGGCGGGTGAATTCTGCGCAAGGCTCGGCGGAGATGAATTCGTTTTGATCAAGCAAAACGCCGATCAGATCAGCGCGCTGAACCTGGCCGAGCGCATTTCAAGAAGCTTGGCCATGTCGATGAAATGGGAAGACAAGATCATCGAAACCAGCGTCACCCTTGGTGTGGCGCTCTATCCGCAACATGGCCGCGATCGCCAGGAACTATTGGGCAATGCAGACTTGGCCATGTACCGGGGCAAATCCGAACTTGATCGGTCCGTCTGCATGTTCGATGCCAGCATGGACCAATTCATCCGCAACAGGCGCGCCCTCGCCCATGATTTACGCCACGCCATTCAAGAAAATCAACTGAGCTTGGACTTACAGCCTCAGTTTATTACGACAACCGGGCACCTTGCCGGCTTTGAAGCATTGCTGCGCTGGCGCAGCCCTACGCGTGGCCACGTTTCGCCTGCTGAATTCATTCCAGTGGCCGAAGAAACGGGCCTCATTATTGAAATTGACAAATGGGTTCTGCGCCATGCCTGCAAGCAACTGGCGCGGCATGAGTGGCTGCCCCGCATGGCCGTCAATATATCGGCCAAGGCCATCTGCCAGCCAACAATCGTTTCAGATATTCATGCTGTGCTGGTGGAATATGGCATCTCACCAAAGCGGCTGGAATTGGAAGTCACGGAAACAGCTTTGATCCGTGATTTAAATCGCGCCCTTCACAACCTGCGCCAAATCAAAGCGCTGGGCATTTCCATCGCCATGGATGATTTTGGCATCGGCTATTCATCGCTCTCTCTGCTCAACTCTTTCCCCTTTGACCGGATCAAAGTTGATGGCTCCTTCATCCAACTGACAGGCACCAACAAACGCGCCGATGCAATTTTCAAAGCCGTTGTGGGCTTGGGCGCGGCCCTCAGCGTTCCCGTTCTCGCCGAAGGCGTTGAGTCAGAGTCACAACATCAATTCGCCAAAGCCTCTGGCTGCCACGAATTGCAGGGCTTCCATTTTGGCCGCCCCGTGTCAGAGTCTTTACTTCCAGAGCTTCACAAAAATCTCGGCGGCCAACTGAGCTTGGAAAATGTCAAAGCCTGGCAAGATCGGATGCGATTGGTGCAGGACATAAAATCCGATCATGCGAGACTTGCCAAAGCCAGAAACTCTTGACGTAACATCAAAGATCAGCGCTTTCAGCGCTAGGTCTTGCCTATACCGCCGCTTTGGGTGAACACACGGCTATTGCGCACATCGGGTTCATCCAATGTTGAAAGCATCTCCGGCGTCACCACACCATCACCAGTTCTCAACAAGCGGTTAGCATGGCGCAATCTCGTGCGATCCAGTGCGTTGCGAATAGAGCGCGCATTGGCAAAATGCGGCTGGGTGCGCCGCGCACGGATATAATCACCCATGGCTTGGCGGGCTTTGGGTGAAAACTTATAACTCTGCTGATCAAGCATGATTTCAGCAATATGCAATAGCTCATCATCCGAGTAGTCCGGGAAATCAATATGATGAGCGATACGCGAGCGGAAGCCCGGATTGCTTTCATAAAACTTCGCCATGCGGTCGGCATAGCCCGCTAAGATGACCACGAGATCATCGCGTTGATTTTCCATCACCTGCAACAGAATTTCAATCGCTTCTTGCCCATAGTCGCGTTCATTGTCAGGCTTATAAAGATAATAGGCCTCATCAATAAACAACACACCGCCCATGGCCTTCTTCAGCAGCTCTTTAGTTTTAGGCGCCGTATGGCCGATATATTGGCCCACCAGATCATCACGGGTGACAGAAACCAGCTGACCTTTGCGCACATAGTTTAACTTATGCAACAAACCCGCCATACGATTGGCGACAGTGGTTTTGCCAGTTCCAGGATTTCCCGTGAAGCTCATATGTAACGTTGGCGTTTCATGTGCCAAGCCCAAATCTTTACGCACGCGCTCCACCATCAGCAGCGCCGCCGTTTCGCGGATCCGCTGTTTCACAGGCGCAAGACCGATCAATTCCCGGTCAAGCCCATCCAGAATTTCCGCCACACCCGACGACCGAAACGCCTCGCGCAGATTGAAAGTGGCGGACATATCTAGTACTTTGTCACGTGTTGATAGGCGATATTGCGCCCGCCCATTTCAAGGCGCGTCAACTCAATCGTAGGCTCCTTCTTCGGTCGCGTTGCAATGAAAGACATGCGCACAGTTTCCCAGCCACGCGTTGAGTCAAATGCATTGATGCGGATATAGTGTTCAGGATGCGCTTTGCGGCAATCGCGAATTTCCATCATCACGCCCGCCGCATCTTTCAAATCAAACATCGGGTTGCCCCACATGTCCCAATAAGTGTTCCGTGGATGCGGGTCACGGGTGTATTCCACACCCACGGACCAATTATTACGAAGACAGTATTCGATTTGCACGGCAATTTGTTCGTCATTCAAATCCGGCAGAAATGAAAAACATCCTTGAGTGATACGCATATTTTTCTCCCTTAACCCATAACCGACTCAAGCGGCACAAAGTCCGATGTATCGGTAGATTGATAATTAAACGAAATGTTGCCCCACGTATCCAGCGCGGCTTCCACGGGCTTGCACCATTTGGCGGCGGAACGCAGAATTTCGGGGCCTTCATTGAGAATATCCCTGCCCTCATTGCGCGCCATGACCATCACTTCCAGCGCCACGCGGTTGGCTTGTGCGCCGGCTTGAATACCCATCGGATGGCCGATGGTGCCACCCCCAAATTGCAACACCACATCATCACCAAAAAGGTGCAACAACTGATGCATCTGGCCTGCGTGAATGCCGCCTGATGCAACAGGCATCACTTTTAAAGTGTCGGCCCAATCCTGTTCAAAATAGATACCGCGCGGCAGATCGACCTCATTTTTGATTTCGCGGCAAATATTGTAATAGCCCTGCACCGTCATCGGATCGCCCTCCAGTTTTCCAACCGCTGTGCCTGCGTGCAGGTGATCAACCCCCGCAAGGCGCAACCACTTGGCGATGACACGGAAGGAAATGCCGTGATTTTTCTGGCGCGTATAAGTGCCGTGTCCGGCGCGGTGCATATGCAAAATCATGTCATTCTGGCGGCACCATTCGGAGATGGATTGAATGGCCGTCCACCCAATGATCAGATCGACCATCACAATCACCGAGCCAAGCTCTTTAGCAAATTGCGCGCGGCGATACATTTCCTCCATCGTGCCCGCCGTGATGTTGAGATAATGGCCCTTGATCTCGCCTGTTTCAGCACAGGCCTTATTCACAGCTTCCATGCAATAAAGAAAGCGATCGCGCCAATGCATGAAAGCTTGCGAATTAATGTTCTCATCATCCTTCATAAAATCGAGGCCGCCTTTGAGGCCTTCATAAACCACGCGACCGTAATTCTTGCCGGAAAGGCCCAGCTTTGGTTTTGTTGTGGCCCCGAGCAATGGCCGGCCGAATTTATCGAGACGTTCGCGCTCCACCACCAAACCTGTCGGTGGGCCTTTGTAGGTTTTCACATAAGCCACGGGCAGGCGCATGTCCTCAAGTCGTGCGGCTTTCAAGGGCTTGAACGAGAAGACGTTGCCGATGATCGACGCTGTGAGGTTGGCAATTGAACCCCCTTCGAAAAGAATAAGATCATAGGCCACATAACAGAAAAATTCGCCCGGGCGGCCCGGCACCGGATCCACCCTATAGGCCTTGCCACGATATTGATCGGCAGCCGTTAAGCGATCTGTCCACACCACTGTCCATGTGGCAGTGGAGCTTTCGCCAGCCACGGCAGCGGCGGCTTCGACAGGGTCAACACCATCCTGCGGGGTAATGCGAAACAGCGCGATGATGTCAGTGTCCTTGGGCACATAATCGCCCACCCAATAACCCATCTGTGCATATTTCAGCACACCCGCTTTATAGCGTTCTTTGCCGCGCAATTCTGTATGCGATTTATCTGTCATGTTGGTTGCTCCTGGCGTTCAAAGTGCTTTTTTGTGTGCGTCATAGAGGCGCAAAATCAGAGGTGTGAGAATGAGTTGCATGGCGATGTCCAGCTTGCCGCCCGGAATGACAATGGAATTGGCGCGTGACATGAAGCTGCCGTGAATCATTGAAATGAGATAAGGAAAATCGATGCCCCGCGGATTGCGGAAGCGGATCACCACCATGGATTCATCAGCTGTCGGAATCCACCGCGCGATAAAAGGGTTGGATGTATCCACCATAGGCACGCGCTGAAAATTGATGTCTGTCTCCGTAAATTGCGGGCAAATGTGGCGCACATAATCCGGCATACGACGCAGAATCGTATCCATCACGGCTTCGGTTGAATAACCGCGTTGTGCTTTGTCGCGGTGAATTTTTTGCGTCCATTCCAAATTGATAACTGGAACAACCCCGATTCTGAGATCAGAATATTTCGGCAGGTTGAAATTTTTGTCAGCATAGGCACCGTGCAACCCTTCATAAAGAAGCACATCAGAGTCACGAGCAATGTCATGCCAAGGCGTAAATGATCCGGGTGAAACACCATGCTGATCAGATTCTTTCTGGTCATGAACATAGTAGCGGTTCTTGCCCACACCATTTTTGCCATAGCTGATGAACAGGTCCTGCAATTCTTCCAGCAGATTTGCTTCGGGGCTGAAATGGCTCATGTGATTATTGCCCGCCGCCGTAGCTTTGGCGATGGCCACTTTCATCGCGGCTCGATCATAACGATGGAATGAATCACCTTCGACAAAAACGGCTTTGATGTGTTCGCGCCTGAAAATTTGGTCAAAGATATGTTTCACCGTCGTGGTGCCAGCACCTGATGAACCTGTCACGGATATAATCGGATGTTTAACAGACATTAGGCACCACTCCTGAAAAGTCCGCGCTCGGAAAACAACGGAGAATACTGGCGTTCGCCGGAGATTTTGGCCTCTGCGAAAAGTTGCATCTGTGTGGATGAACCGAAACACAAAGGGCAACGGCCATGTAAAGTTTCTGGCACCAGATCAAGAATGGCAGTTGCGCCATCCGTGGCCACCCCACCGGCCTTTTCGACCAAATAAGCAATGGGGGCGCATTCATAAACATAGCGCAAGCGACCGCGTTCATAACCTTGGCGCTTGTCTGCCGGGTAAAAGAAAATGCCGCCGCGCGCGAAGATACGGTGCGTCTCACCGCAAAGTGCCGCCAACCAGCGCATATTATAGTCCGCAGCCAAGGGGCCATCTTTGCCGTCGATACATTGGTCAACAAATTGCCGCTCACGCTCGGACCAGAAGCGATAGTTTGACATATTGATGGCAAATTCACTGGCAGACTTTGGAATAACCCCATCACGCACGAAGAGCCAGTTCTCGCGCGCCACATCGAGCGCGAAGACTTTTGGGATGCCGCCGAGTGATATGACAAGCTCGGTTCTGGCTCCATAAATAAAATATCCCGCGGCGCTAAGATCGCGTCCGCTACGAATGAAATTTTTTGCGATCTCATCTGCTTTCGCGGGGTAAAGGCCAAATATTGTTCCAATGGTGGAGTTCACCCCAATGTTCGATGAGCCATCGAGCGGATCAATGGCCAGCGCTAGAGTTCCCGTTTTTGAAAGTGAAACGGGTAAATCCTCCTCCTCGGACAACAGGCAGGCGATAGGCGCTTTGCGAGCCGCAACGAGGAAGGCATTATGAGCGAAGACATCAAGATATTTCTGCACTTCGCCCTGAACATTGATAGCACCCTCTTCAGCGAATTTTGCATTAGAGGCCCCATCCGCCACGGCGGCGGCCACTGACGCCGCAGCATCAGCCAAATGTCCAATCGTCTTGGCCACTGCCACGAGGCTTTGGCTCTTGAGAAACTCTTGAAGTGTTTGAATTTCCATTGCAGGCGTTTCCAGATTTTTTTATTGATGTTTTGTTGCTGAGTTTGACGATTAAGTAAAATTGAAATAACTTGAACTCATGTTGAATTCTATTAAATGCGAAATCTGACCCTCAAACAGCTCCGCGCCGTGGCCCGCATTGCTGAATCGGGCACTGTGACAGCGGCGGCGGCACGTCTCAATCTTTCGGCTTCGGCCGTGTCCATCACGCTGAAACAACTGGAAAATGATTTGGGCATCAAGCTGTTTGAACGCACCGATCAGGGCTTTCGCCCGACGCTGGCGGGGCGCGAGGTGATTATGGCTGAGGCGCAGATCAGCGCTATTTTGAGCGAACTGTCCGAAGTCACCGGCGCAATTCGCGGTGGCCAGCGCGGTCAAGTGACCCTCGGCGTGGTCAGCACCGCCAAGTATTTTGCGCCATTTATGTTGCGCGCTTTTGAAACACTGCACCCCCAGATTACGATCAATTTGAAAGTGGGAAACCGCCAAGAGATCTTGACCCAGCTTGCAGATTTTACTTTGGACATGGCCCTGATTGGGCGCCCGCCGCAGGAGATTGATGTTGAGCAACAGGAGATCGGGCCACATCCGCATGTGGTGATCGCAGCCCCCACTCATCCGCTGGCCCGCAAAAAAAGTGTGGCGGCGGCTCGCTTATCTGACGAAGTATTTCTGGTGCGCGAGCCTGGTTCGGGAACAAGAGCTCTGGCAGAGCGCATTCTATCTGAGATTGGTGCCGTTCCGCGCCCTGGCATGGAGATCAGCTCAAACGAAACGATCAAGCAGGCCGTGATGGCGGGTCTCGGAATTTCGCTGTTGTCTTATCACACTGTTGCCCATGAAATTGAGGAAGGCAGATTGACGATCTTGCATGTTGAGGGAACCCCCGTCATCCGAAAATGGCATGTGGTTCGCAACAAGAAAAAATATCTATTGCCCTCCGCCGCAGCCCTGTGGAACTTTGTGACGGCACAAGGTGCAAGCTTTTTGCCCGCCATGAAGTCCTCCCGTGTCAAGCAACAGCGCGGCTGAGCGCGCAATGGCTCCACAGGTCAGACAAGGCTTTGGTAAGTTTCACGATATCTTCATCGGTATGGAAGGGTGATGGCGTAATGCGCAAGCGCTCGGTTCCTTTGGGCACCGTGGGATAATTGATCGGCTGAATATAAATGCCATACCGATCCATCAGAATATCGCTGATCATTTTGCACTTGGCCGCATTGCCCACCATCACAGGCACAATGTGGCTGTCGTTGTCCATCAGCGGGATGCCGATGGCGGTCAGTGCTTTGCGCACTTTGGCCACCGCGCGGCGTTGGCGCATACGTTCAATGTCGCTGGTCTTCAAATGACGGACGGCAGTGCGCGCTCCAGCAGCGATGGCGGGCGGCAGGGCCGTTGTAAAAATAAAGCCTGAAGCAAAGCTGCGAACATAGTCGCAGAGCTCGCGTGAGGCCGCGATATACCCACCAACAACGCCGAAGGCCTTTCCCAACGTGGCTTCAATCACGGTGAGCCTGTGCATCTGGCCTTCCCGTTCAGCAATGCCGCCACCGCGTGGGCCATACATGCCCACGGCGTGAACTTCGTCAAGATAGGTCATCGCGCCATATTTTTCGGCAAGATCGCAAATACCTTTGATATTGCCGATATCGCCATCCATGGAATAGACCGATTCAAAGGCAATCAGCTTGGGGCGATCTAAAGGAATTTCTTTCAGGTGTTTTTCGAGATCCTGCAAATCATTGTGTTTGAAAATGCGCCGCTCAGCGCGGCTGTGCCGAATGCCTTCGATCATTGATGCGTGATTGCCAGCATCGGACAAAACGACGCAATTAGGAATGCCGCCCGCCAGCGCGCTGAGTGCCGCCCAGTTGGAAACATAGCCCGAAGTAAAGAGCAATGCGGCCTCCTTACCATGCAGATCAGCCAGTTCCTCTTCGAGCAACACATGTTCATGGCAGTTTCCAGAAATGTTGCGTGTGCCGCCGGCCCCTGCTCCATAAGCTTTGAGCGCCGCACAAGTTGCCTCAATCACTTTAGGGTGTTGGCCCATGCCCAGATAATCATTGGCGCACCAGATCGTCACATCCTGCGTCACGCCGTCTTTATACCGGCGCGCATTGGGAAAACTGCCAGCCTTGCGTTCAAGTTCGGCAAAGACACGGTAACGGCCTTCTTCGCGCAATTGATTGAGTTCGGCGTTAAAGAAATTCTGATGGTCAAATTTAGAAGAGTTCATAACAAGGCTCCAACTGCGGTGTGATGATGATCGGTTTTGTTTTCGGAATTTTCTGGCTGCGCGCGATTTGACAGTGACCATGTCCACAATTTTTCAGTGGGCAATGGCAGCATCAGAAGAACATGCTCAAGCAGGCCAATGGCAGCCAAGGTTGCAGCCATGGTGATTTCAAAAGTTTGCGGCTGTGCAGCAAGATAAACAGTGAGAGCCACCAAAGCCGTGCAGGAAAATGGAAACAGCGCATTCATATTGCGGCGTCGCAGGAAGCCTTTCAGAATGTCCATATGGTCGGGAACGAATTCCGCACTCACATTGCGCGCACCTAAGAAAACATTCAACCGCGCGCTGAGATGCATCAGCCATAGCATGGTGAAACACCAGAATGCAGTTTGGTTTGCGCTGAGATAAATGACGGATGCAAAAACAATGACGGTGATTTCATGCCAGAGATTGGCACTGACCGCATGGCCGAAGTGATGCGCACCAGAACAGCCTTCGGCACACCGTGTTTTGCGCGGTCCCGTGATATAGCCCATATAAAGCGCCATTTCCGTCCAGCCCCAAGCCAAAAGGCCAGCAGCGAAACTAATGGCAACGGCGAAGGTTGAAGCCTCACTGCGCAGCTGCCAGATGGCAAAACCACATCCAATCAGCACAAGAGTGGCCGCCGCCATGCTCCATTTGAATGTGCGTGTAGGCAGGCTGTCGAGATAAAAGATGACAGCCGTGGAAGCACTCCACATCACAATCACGAAGGCAATGGCGGCGAATGCAATCATTTTCAGTAACTCGGTGCCAAGCGAATATTGGCTGGCGCTTTGTTGCGTTTGCTGCGCATGGTGAAGAGCTGCAAGAACACAAACCCAGCTTTGGCGCTGGTGGTGAGCTTGCTGATTTTCGCCGTCAACCTGCCCTTGGCCTGTTGCGCCGCTGCCTTGTCCGTGATCACAATCAGCTTGTTGAGCAGAGCCATGAACCGGGGGTTATCGATATCAATCTCCAGCGGAAACACCTGGCGCGCGATTTCCGAAGTGATGCGGAAAACCTTCATGCCATATTCAGTTGGATCAACACCAAGTGCCTTGTGGAAATAAGGCCGCTGATGATCGCGCACAAACATGGTGGCAAAAATGGCGAGCAGGAAGAACTTCACCCAATATTTGTTAAGCCCGGTGAGCAAATGCGGATTGGCGCGCATCAACAGAGCGAAGGCTTCGCCATGGCGAAATTCATCATTGCACCACTTTTCAAACCATTTGAAGATCGGGTGAAAGCGGCGTTCTGGATGTTGCTGCAACTGGCGGAAGATAACAATGTAACGCGCATATCCGATTTTTTCTGACAGATAAGTTGCGTAGAAGATGAACTTCGGTTTGAAGAATGTATATTTTTTGGCCTTGGTCAAAAAACCAAGATCAACACCAATATCAAAATCTTTCAGCGTATCGTTGATAAAACCAGCATGGCGGGCTTCATCGCGGCTCATATATTTGAACAGTTCGGTAATATCAGGATTGGTGCCGCGCTTGCGCATTTCAGCATAAAGCACACAGCCGGAAAATTCAGCTGTCAGCGAGCTCACCAGAAAATCCACAAACTCTTTGCGCAAGCCCGGCTCCAGATCATCAAGTGAAACTTTGTCCCATTCTTCGGAACGGCGGAAATGTGCTTTATTGGGATCTTCGCGCATTTCTTCCAAAAGCTTGTCCCATTCCGCGCGCACAGGCGAGACATCCATCTTGTCGAGTGCAGCAAAATCGGTGGTGTAAAAGCGGGGGCTGAGCACCGTGGTGGTGGCCGCCATCTCTGTGGTGTTCTTGGCCTTCAGGCCCAAACGTTCAATGGTCATAATGCCTTCTCCTCTGAGAATGAGAATTCGAGCAACTCCATATATTCCATATTTCCGGTGAGTTCGGTCCACTTGCGTTCGAACCAGCCGGCACGTTTGATTTCGGCTTCGCGGCGCTCGCTATGGGTTTGGCCAAAAGGCACACGAATTTCTTGGCCTTGAACGAGAACTTCGTCGCCGGGTTGAATTTTAACATCACCATCTAAAACCACATGGGCCGATAGCTGTTCAAACGTATTCACGACATTGACAGTGCACATGACGTGTTCGCTCACTTTAGTGGCGAAGGGATTCATCATTGACTCTCTCCTTGTTTGGGGTTGGACATAAGTGCGGCGAAAACCGCAGTATTGGCGGGGCCAAAGGCATTCATCGGAAGCGCTTTTCCCGAGACCTCGTCAATCAGAAACAGCTGGTTGCCCGAGTGGGTTTCCAGCCGAAAGTTCCCCTCTAAGCTCAAGCCCTTGTGCAAGCGGTCATGCACCAGGGTTCTGAGGGTGGCGCGAAAGAAGCTGCCTTCACCGCGCTGATAGGTTGTGATGTTTTCTCCTGTTTGCGCATCGCGCACCGTGACAGCGCCTTGGGCGGAATCTTCAACTTGCAACACGCGTGTTTGTGTCGCCGGATCATCCGGCAGGGACGACGGCGGTTGGTAGCCAGCCAGACGACCAGCAGCAATCAAAGCGAAGACAACAACCAAACCAGCGAAAATTGCTCTGAAAGGTTTCGTCTCTGAATGCACGGTGGCGCTGGTTGACATGGTTTTCACTCCGCCGGAATCATGTTGCCTTGTGGCATTACATATTTGTTTTCATTCATTGGCATTTGCCCGCCCAAAGCCATGGCCAGGCGCGAGGCCACGTTTTCAACATCCGCAATATCGCGGAAGGCAGGTTGTGGCTTGTTCACATGCCAAGGCTTGGCATGGGGCCAAAGCAACAGATAAGCGAGGCGCGTGTTACCGCCAGTCTTGAAGCAGATGGTGCCGCAGCCCTGGCCTGTCACGGCGAAGGAGGCCCCATCAATCTGGCGCAGAGGCAAATTGATGATGACGGGTAAAGCAATGCCCACTTTCATCAAAGCGCGCTTGTTGGTCAGCGTGTAATGGGTGGTGCGCGCGCTGGCATAGGCGAAAGCCAAAAGAATGGCACAGGCGACAAGACCGAGACCAGCCATCAAAGGCACGGCGTGCAAAGCTTCGCCAACCGAAGCGCCGTTGGAAAGTTTCCAAACGCCTTGTGCCAAAATCAAGGCGGCGAAATAAATCGTCACTTTGCGAATGTGAAATGCATTCACGGCCAGTTGCTTCCAATCCGGCCTGCCTTGCCAGAGCAGGCGTTCGCCCTCTGGCAGATGATCAGGCAGGCCTGCTGGAATGATGTCAGGATTGTTGCTCACAGCAATGGCTCCGCGCGTTGTGGTGTGGCGTACAAGGTGCCAGCGCCATAGAAGCCGAAGATTTTTTCTTCTTCGAGGCGGGTCACAATGTCTGGTTTCTTTTGTGTGGGCACTAAAGAAAATTGGCTGCCCAAGATGGACTTGACGCGCACTTCTTTGGCGGCACCGGAGACGCGAGCCAGAGTTGCAGGCAAAAGCACATTGCGCTTTTTACCCTTTTCGCCTGTTTCAACTTCGAAATAGCGGATCAGATATTCTCCGCGATCAACCCATACGTCGCAGACCACACCACCAATTTCGCCGTCAGCACCGATCACGTTCATGCCAATGGGATTTGGATCGGATGGGTCAACATAAAAATCAGGCGCTGCGCGAAGCGGCACAAGTTTTGGTGTGCCATGAACCGTAACATCAGGAATATCGCGGCGCTCTGCATAAGCGCCGGGGCCAACGCCTGCTGTCATCGGATCGCCATTGGGAACCAGTGGCGCGCCGGGGAAATTGGCCGCTGGCGTTGCATTGACCGGGCGCATGTCTTGAGGCTGCGCGCGTGGTGCCTGCACCGTTGTTCCATCTGCAAGCAAATAGGTTTTAGCTTCTGGGACGCGGGGAAAACCCTGCACGGTGATGAAATCCGAACGGTCGCTTTCCAGTGGATAGCCTTCACGCTTGTTTTCGCGATGAAGGTAATAAACCAAACAGAGGAAGAAGCCGATGAAGAGATATAGAATGACTTGCGCGAGATCGATATAGGCTGTGAAATTCGTATGCATAAGTTGCTCCCTTTCTATCCAGGATATTGAACGAGGCCGAATTTTCCATTCGGCTGCGTTATGGTTGAACGCCCGGCCACGCGAACCAGCGGGCCGAGTGCGATGAGCGTGATAAACAACAGACAAATCTCTGAAGTATAGACAAAGCCATATCCTGTGGTGTTGGATTGCAATGTGCCGCCAAACGTTCCACGCATGGCATAGGTGCTCACAAAATCGCGCATCAATCCACTGAAGGCCACGGCAAGCCCACCCGCCGTGGCTTGCACAGCGCCCCAAGCGCCAAGCGCTAGGCCCGATGAGTCTTTGCCCGCCAGCTCCATCGCCGCCGTCAACATGCCAACGGCGAACAGGCCATTGCTCAAACCAATGAAAGTCGCAGCAATCGAGAATGTTTGAGCAGAGTTGATGGCCGGAGCAATGACCACGGCCGAGAAGGCCAAAATGCCCAAAAGTGCTCCCATCGACGCAACGCGACAAGGATCGCTTCCTGATGAAAGAAGATGCGCCGAGACGGCAAATCCACACAAAGTTCCAATCGCCATGAATGAATTCAGCAAGGTGGTTTGCGCCACCGTCATGCCAAAAATTTGCCCCCCGAAGGGCTCCAGCAGAATATCCTGCATCGCAAAAGCCGCCGTGCCAAGGCCGAGCGCCACGAGCAAGCGGAACACGCGCCCCGTTTTCAAAAGCGCGGAGATGGCCGCTGTGAAGCTGATGCTGTCTTCGTCCCCAGAGGAGAGTTGCGGGTTGCGGACTTCTTGCTTCCACATCGCTGTGCAGTTCAGCACCACCGAGACAACGGCCACGCCTTGAATGATTTGAATGAGATGAAGCTGGCTGAAGTTTTGCAACAACTTGCCAAACACCAAAGCGCTCACGGCCATGCCCATCAACAACGTTACGTAAAGCAAAGCCACAACACGCGGACGCACATGGTCGGGCGCCAAATCATTGGCCAGCGCCAACCCGGCCGTTTGCGTGGTGTGAATGCCAGCCCCCACCAGAATAAACGCCAGAGCAGCTCCGGCTTGTCCAATCCACATTGGGCCATGGGTATCACCTGACAGCAAAATGAGCGCGAAGGGCATAATCGCAAAGCCACCAAACTGCATCATTGTGCCAAACCACATGTAAGGCACGCGCCGCCAGCCGAGAACTGATTTGTGATTATCGGATTTATGACCGATCAAAGCGCGAAAGGGCGCAAACAACAATGGCAGCGAAACCATCAGACCGACGAGCCAAGCGGGAACGCCCAGTTCAACAATCATCACCCGGTTGAGCGTGCCCGTGAGCAACACCATCGACATGCCAATGGCAACTTGAAACAGCGAGAGGCGCAAAAGGCGCCCGAGAGGCAGCTCATCTGTTGCAGCATCCGCAAAAGGCAAAAACCGCGTGCCGATCGATTGCCAAATATTTGTCACGCGGCTCATGTGCGAAGAAGTTCCTGTGCCTCTGAAATGTAAAAGCCGGTGGCCACGCGGTGGCTGCGTCCCAGTTTTACATTTCCGAGTTTTGCGAGTGCGCCGCGCAGTTTTTGCGGCGGCTGCGGCTCTATGGCCGGTGATTTGTCTCCGCGTGGGAAAAGTTTGCCCACACCCCAGAGCACAGCCAGCGGAATTGTGCGCGGCGGATAGGAGAAGATCATCGCTTTGGTGGCCCTGCGCGACAAAACCTCAATAATGGCGATCATGTCCTTGGTCGGGTAGTGGATGATGCTATCCATCGCCACAACATAGTCAAATTGGCCTAAGTCTGGGTCAAGCATGTCGCCCGACAGGAACGTCACATCGAGATGTTCAGGCAGCCGCGCACGCGCCACTGCGACGAGCTGTGGCGAAAGATCAATCGCTGTTACTTTTGCGCCCCGCTCAGCAGCGGCCACAGCCAGCGCACCTGTTCCGCAACCTGCATCAAGAATGGTCACGCCGCGCAGGTCAGCCGGCAGATATGACAGCAGAGTTGCCCGCATTTCATCACGTCCAGCCCGCACACGGGCGCGAACACCACTGACCGGCGCATCAGACGTGAGCCGCTCCCAGGCTTTGACAGCAGTGCGGTCAAAGTAGGTTTCAATTTCCGAACGGCGGGTGAGATAAGGTGTTTGCATCAGTCAAATCCCAAAAAGTCAAAGATATCGCGATCTTTCATCGGCTTGGCATCTTGTGGTTCAACGCCTGCCCAAAGCTGAGCCGCAAGACGCATATATTCTTTTTGCACGGCGAGAATTTCGGGGGTTTCTTCCACTTCGAAAAGTGTGCGCTTCTTCAAGCGGCTCATGCGAATGGCATCGAGATCGGGGAAATGCGCGAGAAGTTTCAGGCCAATGGCTTCATTGAAGCGATCAATCTGATCGGTGTCCTTGCTGCGATTAGCGATCACACCGCCCACGCGCACTTTATAATTTTTGGCCTTCGCCGTGATGGCGGCCACAATGCGGTTCATGGCGAAGATCGAGTCAAAATCATTGGCAGTCACGATGACCGACTGATGCGAATGCATCAGTGGTGAAGCAAATCCACCGCAAACCACATCACCCAAAACATCAAAGATCACGACGTCAGTTTCGTCGAGCAGGTGATGTTCCTTGAGCAGCTTCACCGTTTGGCCAACCACATAGCCGCCACAGCCTGTGCCAGCGGGCGGGCCACCGGCCTCAACACACATCACGCCATTATAACCTTCGAAAACGTAATCTTCAGGGCGCAATTCTTCGGAATGGAAATCCACTGTTTCGAGAATGTCGATAACCGTCGGCACCAAACGCTTGGTCAGCGTGAAGGTCGAATCATGCTTGGGGTCGCAGCCAATCTGCAAGACGCGTTTGCCGAGTTTGGAGAAGGCGACAGAGAGGTTTGAAGAAGTGGTACTCTTGCCAATGCCGCCTTTGCCATAAACCGAGAAAACTTTTGCTGTGCCGATATCCAGATTAGGGTCCATCTGCACTTGCACAGAGCCAGCTCCATCCAGGCGCTTGTGCGTGGGTGTCCGATCAAGAACCAATGTCATGCTGCGACCTCCATGCCGATACCTTCCAATTTATCTTCAAGTTCCTCTCCCGCGCGCTCAAGCGCTGCAAGCGTTGCCGCATCGGGCTTCCAATAATCGCGGCGATGAGCTTCCAAGAGCCGCGCCACAACTTTTGTCGTTGCTGTCACATTGAGATCAGCCAAGCGGTTGCGCATGGCTTCATCTAAAACGAAAGTTTCGGAAATCTTCTGGTAAACCCAGGGCGAAACTTGGCCCGTAGTAGCAGACCAGCCCATGGTGTTGGTGACATGCGTTTCAATTTGGCGCACACCTTCATAGCCATGTTTCAACATGCCCTCGAACCACTTGGGGTTCAGCGTGCGGGTGCGGGTTTCAAGGGCCACTTGTTCGTTCAACGTACGCACAGCACCTTGGCCGCTGGTTTGGTCACCAATATAGACGGGTGCTGGCGTGCCGCCGCGCGCGCGTTGCACAGAACGGCTGATGCCGCCCAGCGTATCAAAATAGTTATCAACCGTGGTCACGCCAAGCTCAACCGAGTCAAGGTTTTGATAAGCGAGTTCCACATCACCCAGAACGCTGTTCAGCAAGGCCTTCTGTTGAGATGGCTTGCCACTGCGGCCATAAGCAAAGCTTTTGCGGCTTGTGTAAGTTTCAGCAATCGCGTCTTCATTGTCCCAATTGCTGCTTTCAATCAGGTTGTTGACATTGGCACCGTAAGCACCATCAGCATTGCAGAACACCCGCAAAGCTGCTGTCTCCATGTCGCAGTTGTGAATGCGTTGATAAGCGAGCGCATGTTTGCGCACGAAGTTTTTGTCGAGTGGCTCATCAGCGCTGGCAGCAAGGAAGCTGGCTTCGGCAATCAGTTTGATTTGCAGTGGCAACAGATCACGGAAGATGCCGGACAGTGTTGTCACGCAATCAACGCGCGGACGGGTCATTTCTTCGAGCGGAATAAGGCTTGCCCCTGCCAACCTGCCAAAGCTGTCAAAGCGCGGCTTGGCGCCCAATAATGCCAGAACCTGGCCAATCGGCCCGCCTTCATTCTTGAGGTTATCTGTCCCCCACAAAACAATGGCCACAGTTTCAGGCAGAGCATTGCCGTCTTTCATGTGGCGGGCCAGCAAGCGCTCGGCCTGTTTGGCCCCATCAATCACCGCATAAGCGCTGGGAATGCGGAAGGGATCAAAGCCATGAAGGTTCCGGCCCGTTGGCAAAATTTCGGGTGTACGCAACAAATCACCGCCTTGGGCCGGATGCACATAACGGGCATCCAGAGCAGTGAGTAAACCATTGATCTCATGATCCTGGCCCACCTTCGCAGACGTGGCCGAAAGTTCTTTGAACATCGCCTGCGTTTGTTCAGTGGCTTCCAATCCGCTGAGGCGCAAAACCTTGGCCGAATTTTCGCCGCGCACCACGGCTTCGATCGAAGCGCGTTCAGGCCGCACGGCATGGGAGGCTTCAGCGACGGCCATCAGCATATCCGCGCGCTCTTCATCGCTGGGTGTGCTGCCCACGACATGAAGCCCGTGTGGGATCAGCGTATATTCAAGCTCAAGAATGGCGGTTGCCAAGGCACTGACGCGCATATCGTGCTCATGCAGCGGCCAGGCAGGAGTTGCATCAGCGAATTCTAACACAGAAGCCCGCGCTTGAATAAGCTCCACAAGAGAATCGCTTTCAACGACATCCTCAGGGGCCAGCTTACGAAAGCGATCAATCGAAGCTTTCAAATCCACCAAGCCACGATAAAGCCCAGCATGGGCCACAGGAGGTGTGAGATAGCTGACCAACGTGGCAGCACCGCGGCGCTTGGCGATCATCCCCTCTGACGGATTGTTCGATGCATAGAGATAGAAATTCGGCAAATCCGAAATCAACCGATCAGGCCAGCAGGCACCCGACATGCCGGATTGTTTGCCGGGCATGAATTCCAAAGCGCCATGGGTTCCAAAATGTAAAACAGCGTCAGCCTTGAAATCTTCGCGCAGCCAGCGATAGAAAGCTGAGAAGGCATGGGTTGGCGCAAAGCCTTTTTCAAAGAGCAGGCGCATCGGGTCACCTTCGTAGCCAAAGGATGGCTGCACGCCCACAAACACATTGCCAAATTGCGCACCCAAAACATGAATGCTGCTGCCATCGGTTTGTTGCTTGCCGGGTGCGGGGCCCCATTGTTTTTCAATCGCACCCAAATATTTTTCGCGCCGCACATGATCATCAGCCGAAATGCGCAAAGCCACATTGGCCATGGCGCCATAGCGATCTTTATTGCCGATAATAATGGCATCGCGCAACGCATCAACCGTGGCCGGAACATTAACGGCATAGCCACCATCGCGCATCGCACTTAACGTGTTATGCAGCGATTCAAACACCGCGAGATAGGCCGCGGTGCCAGTGTTGCCGGCATTGGGTGGGAAGTTGAAAATCACAATGCCTACTTTGCGGGCAGCGCGTTCGCTGCGGCGGAGACTGACGAGCTTTGCAACGCGTGCAGCCAGCATGTCAGAGCGTTCACTGCAGACAAACATTTCGCGAGATTTGGAGGGCGGGAAAACACAACCGCGTTCACAGCCCGTGCAGGCAATGGACGACCCATTGGAACGGCCACCGAATATAATCGGCCCGGTTGAGCCTTCAAGTTCAGGAATGGCCACCATGATGGTGCTTTCAACAGGTTGAAGCCCGCGATCTGATGCGCCCCATTCTTCCAGCGTTTGGAATTCCAGCGGATGGGCCGCGATATAAGGCACATCCAACTTTGCCAAAGTTAGTTCTGCGGCCTTGGAATCATTGTAAGCGGGGCCACCCACCAGCGAGAAGCCAGAGAGCGACACCACAGCATCAACACTAGCCATGCCATCTTTCATGAAGAACGTATCAATCGCCGGGCGAGAATCAAGCCCCGCAGCAAATGCCGGAATAACCCGCAAGCCCTTGGCCTCAAATGATCTGATCACCCCATCATAATGGCCCGTATCACGCGCCAGCACATAAGAGCGCAGCAAGAGCAGGCCCACCGTACCTTTTGATTTTGTATTGGGCAGCTTGCGCACATCATTTGTTATGCGCTCGACGATGCTCGGGTGATAAAGACCAACGTCAGGATATTCGCGCGGTGCCGCCACTTTTGAAGGATCGCCAAGGCCCGCCACATAGCGTGTGCTGAGATAACGAATGAGATTGGCAATGTTTTCTTCCGAACCCGCCAACCAATATTGCATGGACACAAAATAAGCGCGAACATCTTGCGCAGCGCCGGGAATGAAGCGCAGAATTTTCGGCAGGCGGCGCAGCATGGTCATCTGCCTGGCACCTGAAGAACCACCTTCAGTTTTGCTGCCCTTCAGTTTTTTCAAAAGTGACATGAAGGTGCTTTGCGGCTTGTCCATACGGAAGCGGCCAAGCTTGGTCAATTTAATCGCTTCACCAGCAGACATGAACACCGCCATGGCATCGCAGGAGTCTTGGCGGGCTTTCAGCGCCGGCATGATGGCTTGCACATGCTCTTCAATGAACAACATATTGGCCACGATCACATGGGCCTTGGCGATTTCCTGTTTGCAGTCTTCCAGCGCTGCCGGGTTGGTGCTCCAATCGGAAACAGCATGAAGCGATAATGTAAAGCCCGGATATTCACGCGCCAAAGTTTGCCGGACACGGTTCACCGTACCCGCCAAATGATGGTCGAGCGTGACAATGACGCAGCGCAAAGCGCTACTTGGAGAAGTATGCTTTGGCATCATAGAGGGTCTCGACATTGATCTTGTGCAGGCCATGATTGGCTGCAAAGGCTTCGGTGTTGCGGCGTGCTTTTTTGCGGACGAAGAAGGGAATCTTTTTAAGCTCGGCTTCAGCATCAGGAAGCCAGATCACATTGTCGGGTGTGGTAGCGACAGCAGGTACCGCTGGTTCCTGCTTTTGATGACCAAGATGCGATGGCGCTGCTTGCTCGTTGAATTCAAAATCATCTCGGAACATATGCAAAAGATGTTCCTCTAAGCCCATCATCAAGGGGTGAACCCATGTGTCGAATATGACGTTCGCACCTTCAAAGCCCATTTGCGGAGAGAAGCGGGCAGGGAAATCCTGCACATGAACGGGTGCAGAAATCACCGCACAGGGAACCCCAAGACGCTTGGCAATATGGCGTTCCATCTGGGTGCCGAGCACCAGATCAGGATGGAGATCAGCAACCTTCTGCTCAACCTCAAGATAGTCATCAGAAATTAAAGCTTCGATGCCGAGTTCGGCGGCGAGATCGCGCATCGGTTTGGCAAATTCGCGTGAATACGTTCCGATGCCAACCACATCAAACGCCAGTTCGGTTTTGGCCATGCGGGCCGCAGCCATCGCGTGAGAAGCATCGCCGAAAACAAAAACCCGTTTGCCAGTGAGATAAGTGGAATCGACAGATTTAGAATACCAAGGCAAACGACCAGTTTCCCGGGCCAGCAATGGTGCAGCGTCCACACCAGCGAGTGCGGCCACTTCGGTCAAAAACTTGCGGGTAGCACCCACGCCAATTGGAATGGTGGTAGTGAACTTCTGGCCAAAATTCTTTTCAAGGAAACGCGCTGTGGCATCAGACACTTCAGGATAAAGCGAAATGTTGAAAGCGGCTTCGGGCAAACGCGCAATGTCTGCTGGCGTGGCATTCATCGGCGCTGTTACAAGAACTTCCACGCCGAGTTCAGCCAACAACCGCTTGATCTCCACCAAATCATCACGGTTGCGAAAACCCAAGGCCGTTGGCCCCAAAATGTTGCAAGTTTTCGGGCCGCGCTTTTCGCAAGGCTTGGCGAGTGCACGCGTCAGGCGATAAAAGGTTTCTGATGCGCCCCAGTTTTCTTTTTTCTGATAGGCGGGAAGTTCCAAAGCTATCACTGGAATGGGCAGGCCCAACGTGCTGGCGAGACCCCCTGGATCATCTTGAATAAGTTCCGCCGTGCAGCTGGCACCCACGATCATGGCTTGTGGCTTGAAGCGCGCATACGCATCTGCGCAAGATTTTTTGAAAAGCTCCGCCGTGTCGCCGCCCAGATCACGGGCTTGGAATGTGGTATAGGTGACAGGGGGCCGTTCGCCCCGGCGTTCAATCATCGTGAACAGCAGATCAGCATAAGTATCGCCTTGCGGGGCGTGCAACACATAGTGCAGGCCCTTCATCGCTGTGGCCACGCGCATGGCCCCGATGTGGGGCGGGCCTTCATAGGTCCAAAGGGTCAGCTGCATGTTAAACCGCCAACCTTTCGCGCCGCGCGATGGGGCGGGCAAAGAGCGCGGCCAAATCGCCAGCCTGTTCGTAACCGTGGATGGGTGAGAATACGAGTTCGATGGACCATTTGGTGGTCAGGCCCTCGGCTTCCAATGGATTGGCAAGGCCTAGGCCGCACACCGTAATGTCTGGCCGTGCCGCGCGGCAACGGTCCAACTGCTTGTCAACATCCTGGCCTTCGCTGAGGAAAGTGCCTGCGGGCAACATGGCCAGTTCCTGCGCCATGTGTTGGGTGTGCAGGTAAGGTGTGCCCACTTCGACGAGTTCCATATCCAATTCGCGGGCGGCAAAGCGCGCCAGAGGCAATTCCAGCTGAGAATCAGGGAAGAAGAAAATGCTCTTGCCGCCAAGCTTTTCGCGGTGATTGGCCAGAGCCTGTTCGGCGCGGCCACGGGGTACCGATATTACGTTCTCAAACAATGCATCAGACACGCCGAAATGATGGGCCGCAGCTTTCAGCCAAAGCGTTGTGCCTTCAGCGCCAAAGGGAAATGGCGCTTGCAGAGCTGTGGCCCCTTTCTCTTTCAACACACGGGCCGTATCACCCAAGAAAGGCTGCGCCATCAAAAACACCGTATTGGGCCCAACGGCAGGCATAGCGCTCGAACGACGACCAGGCAGAAAGCTCACATCAATGCCCATGTCTTTCAGATAGCGCGTGAACTGGTCTTCAACCGCGTCGGGCAAAGAACCCGCAATCACCAAATTGGCCGTACCATCATGTTGAGGCAGGTCTTCAGCCAAGCTTGCGAGGCAGGCGTCTTCGCCTTGGGTGAAGGTGGTTTCAATGCCGCTGCCGGAATAATTCAGAACACGGACGTTTGGCAGATGCTCGCGGTTGAGCCGCTGGGCAGCGCGCTTCAAATCCAGTTTGATCACTTCTGATGGGCAAGAGCCGACAAGGAACAGCATCTTGATTTCGGGGCGGCGTTCCAACAGACGATTGACCACGCGGTCAAGCTCGTCATCAATATCAGCAAGGCCCGCCAGATCACGCTCGTCTATGATCGCTGTGGCAAAGCGTGGCTCAGCAAAAATCATTACACCTGCGGCTGATTGAACCAAATGCGCACAAGTGCGTGAACCCACCACCAAGAAAAAGGCATCCTGAATTTTGCGGTGCAGCCAAACGATGCTGGTGAGGCCGCAGAACACTTCGCGTTGCCCGCGTTCACGCAGCACGGGAGCCGTCACACAGCCAGCAGCTTTGATATTCTTAGCAATGATATTCATGCCCGCACCTGGGTCATTTGCGCGTGCGCGTATTGCACGCGGGCTCGGCGCAATTTCCACAGGAACTGTGCGGCATTCACAGCGTAAGTGGCATAGGCCGCCAATACCAAGAGCATCAATGCGTGTTGCGTCAGGCTGGCCGACATCAGCGCGTAAACATAGAACGTGTGCAGGCCGATCACCACAAAGCTCACGGCATCTTCCCAGAAGAAAGCCGGCGCGAAGAGATATTGGCCAAACACATCCTTCTCCCAAAGGGAGCCAGTGATCATGATGGTATAAAGGACGAGTGTTTTGAAAATAACCGATGCATTGGCGGCAAACGCACCCTCACCCGTGACCAAAGTGCGCAGCACCAGAAGCAGACTCACGAGGAAAACGAAAAACTGGAAAGCAGCTAAAACACCTTGCACTAAAGTCCACTTCGAGGAATCGCGGCGTACGCGCTCTTCTGCGCTGTAAAGGCCTTGTTGCCCGGACTGGTGTCGCGGCTTCCCCATCTTTTCCCTCGAGCCCGCTTCTGCATGAATGTGTCTTGAGCGGGGCTTCGAAATGAGGTTAGACCGAATTTAACTATTGTGTCAATATAACTTGACGTCCAGTTTAATTGACACTATGACAAACGATAGCAACATTACGGAAGCACCTGTCAATTTTACTTGACGCGCAGAGTTAGCGGGTGTGAGACTGTTTCCTAGTGAATAGATCAGCATATCAAGACTGACGTTCTGGGAGGGGTCGAGCAATGTCGCAGGAGTTGCAGTGGAACCGATCGAGTCAGCGAGACTCAGGGCTCGAACGCTTGAAAACGTTCACCCAACCCCTCGCCCCCGTTGTGGCAAAGCCAACTGAAAGCCATCTACAAGAATTTGCGTCGGTTATCGAAAACATCATCGTTCCACGGCTTCTGATGAGCCATGTGAACAGTAATTCAGCGATGATTAAAGAAAAGGTTTCGCTGCAAAATGTTGCCGTGTCTGACTTTTTGACCCTCACCACCAAGGACGATCCAAGCGTTGCGTTAGATTATGTGAGGCATTTAATGGCCAATGGCGTTTCATTCCAAGATGTGTTGCTGGACCTTATGGCTCCCGCAGCACGGGTTCTTGGGGAGCGCTGGGAAGATGACAAGGCCAGCTTTGTTGAAGTTGCCCTTGGC
>JAYWAB010000154.1:0-2605 GCA_043782835.1 Aestuariivirga sp. | reverse complement strand
TCCTCGCTCCAGATTGATGCACCGACGCCATGGCCAAAGTGGCCGCGCCCGTAGGTTTCAAATCCTGAATCCCACATTGAGTTGGCTGTTGCGAAGTACATGTCACTGAGCAGGGTGCCCGGCTTCATCAGCGCCAAGCCTGCATCAAACGCGCGGTGCAAAGTATCGTAAACTCTGACTGCCTGCGGATCAGGCTTGCCCACAACGACTGAGCGGGCGCCATCAGAGCTGTAGCCATCAATAACACAGCCCACGTCAATCTTGATCATGTCGCCCAATTTCACAGGGCCACCGGGCGCGAAACCGTCTCCGCCGACGCTTATATAAGCCCAACTCGACTGCAGCTCAGCACATTTCTTTTTGGCTGCCGATGCCGAAACAGACTGTTTCCAGAATTCGACCATTTCCTGAGAAGTCTGCCCTAAGCCTATGGATTGAATCAGTTTTGTTCGCCCTGCCGTGGCAAGTTCAGCGGCTTGCCGCAGCTTGGAAATCTCTTCTGGCTGTTTGACGGACCGCAGACATTCGACAATGTTTGTGCAATCCAACCACCGTACCGGAACCTTGCTGAACGCAGAAAAATCGGCAACAGGTATGAAGCCGAGTTCCAATCCGATGGGCGAACTCAGAAGCTTGCGTTCCGAAAGAATGTCCCGCAACAATTCAAGCGACTGAGCCAATTCAAACTGGGCTGGGCGTGGGCTGCGCTTTGGTTTGGACTGATCAGGTTCTGGATATCGATCAGTCTCCACCCAGATGCGGTGACTTCTGACGTCAACAATGCCGGATTGGGTTGCGAAACTCTTGGCTTGCAGATCACCAACAACCGCAGCCACGGGGGATGCCGGGTCGGCGGGCACCACGACAAAAGCCGCCCCAGCGCGTCGCCAAAAACTTGCGACTCCCGCAGAAGCGCCCGTCGCGTAAATGATCGATTCAGGTTGGGCAAGAACAAGAGCCGAAAGCCCTTGTTCTTGCATCAATTGAGAGGCGCGATGCCGGTTGAGATATCCCGCCATCGCGTGTTCGCTACTTCGTTGTCAGGTTGTAATAGACCACGTCAGCACTCGGCCCAAAAATGAAATTCTTCACGTTTGAGCGTTCGGCAACCTGCTTGGTTTCCTGGAACATGATGGCAAAGGGGCCAACGTCCAGAACTTTCTTCTGTTCGTCGAGATACATTTGCTTGCGCTTGGCCTCATCACGCTCACGCACAGCATCGGCCGTCATCTTGTTCACGCTGTCATCAGCCCAAGAGTTGCGCCAGGCCAAAGGTTTGCCTTTGCTGGCCGCATCTGAGTTGTCGAGGTTGTTGGCAAAGCCATCCGCATTGGTGTGTGGATCCATATAGTCTGGGCCCCAATAGATCATCAAAAGCTGATGTTGTCTTGCGCGATATTTGGTGAGCAGTGTCTTGGTTTCAGATGCAATGATGTTCACCTTGACGCCACCTTGGGCCATGGTGGACTGCACCGATTGGGCAAGACTTGAGAACGGCGATGAATTGGGCGCATCAAGATCGATGGAGAAACCATCAGGATAGCCCGCGTCTTTCAGCAGTGCCTTGGCCTTTGCCGGATCAAGTTTGTAGGGATTATCATCCAGCGCGGCCCAGAAACCCGAAGCCCAGAAGGATTGATGCACTTTGGCTCCGCCATTCATGATCGAGCCCACAATGCCGTCGTAGTCAATGAGGTAGCGCAAGGCTTGGCGCACGCGTGGGTCTTGCAATTCCTTGGTCTTCAGGTTCATGCCGATGTAGTAAAGCAGCGCCTGCGGTGAATCCGTAACCGTCACATCTTTGTTGCCCTTGAGGCCCGCAACCTGGTCTCCGGTGAGATTCAAGGCCACGTCAGCATCGCCCTTTTCAATGGCCAAACGCTGCGCTGCTGGTTCGGGCATATGGCGCAGCACAACGCGCTTCATCGGTGCTTCACCGCCACGGTAAGTTGGATTGACTTCCAGCACCACGCTTTCATTCGGCTTCCAGCCCTTCAGTGTGTAGGCACCAGAACCAGCAGAGTTGGTTTTCAGCCACGCATAACCCAAGTCACCATTGGCTTCGTGGGACATGGCCGTTTTCATATCAACAACCGAGCCCACCACGGATGAGAGGAGGGCGTTGACCAAAGAGGGTGCAAAATCCACACCGATGGTGACAACCAGCGTTGCGTCATCAGGCGCCGTTACCATCTTGTCGATATTGTCCTTGGTCCAACCCAATTGTGACAGCAGGAACACCGGCGTTTTTTCCAGTTTGATAACCCGCTGCAAAGACCAGGCGGCATCTTTTGCGGTGACAGGATTGCCTGAGGCAAATTTTAGGCCTGAGCGAATTTTATAGGTGAAGGTTCTGCCATCGTCGCTCACCGTGCTGCCTTCTGCCACGCCACCCACAAGCTTGGTGATGTCGGCAGGGTCAAAGCGCATGATGCGGTCATAAGTGTTGGCCAAAACCTGAATGCCGGTGAGCTCATAGGCTTCGGCCGGGTCAAGTGAAATGATGTCGTCAATGTTCTCAGCGATCACCAAGGTATCCTTTGGCGTTTCCGCAACTGCCATGTGCGGCAGTGCCATCAAGGCACCGGCGAGCAACGTAAATTTT
>JAYWAB010000153.1:0-2145 GCA_043782835.1 Aestuariivirga sp. | reverse complement strand
CACGTTGACTTCAACCTTTTGGCCGGTGTGAATGTCTACAAGTTGGGTTTCTTTGAAATTGGCGGTGATGAAACTTTTTTGAATCGGCACCAATGCCATGAGGTTGGAACCGGGTTGAACAAACTGGCCGGGGGCAACGGCACGATTTGCGATCACACCATCAAAGGGTGCACGGATTTCGGCGAAAGACAAATCATGCTCGGCCTTGTCGACTGCTACTTGCAGTTCAGCCAAGAGGCTGGTGGCTTGTTGTTCGCTTGCGCCCAACACACCAAGTTGAGCCTGTGCCGCAGCAACATTTGATTCAGCTGCCGTCACACCAGCTTGCGCTGTGTCACGGGCACGGTTGGCATCATCAAGGGCCTGCTGCGTGCCGACATTGGTCTTCACCATTTGGCTGGCACGCTGTTGGGTTTGGGCGGCGTTGAGTTCTACAGCCTTAGCACTTTGCACTTGGGCTTGTGCAGCACCAATCTGTGCGGCCTGAGCAATTTTCTGTTTGGCAAAAACGCCAAGGGCTGCTTGTTGCGTCGCCAGCTTGGCCTTGGCGGCGGCTATGGCTAGTTCATAATCCTTGCCATTAAGGCGCAGCACAACGTCTCCAGCTTTCACCGGCGTGTTGTTGAGAACGGGAGTTTCGGTGACGAGACCGGCCACCTTGGCGCTGAGCACGGAAGTGTCAGCCTTCACATAGGCGTCATCGGTTGAAATCTGGAAACGGCCGACGGCGATGTAATGATAGCCATAGTTGACTACAACGCCCAAAGCGATGAGGGCGATGGCACCCAGAATGATCCGGCGGATGGGCGGAGACTTTTTTGGCGTTTCTGTCTGGGGGGAGCCTTGCGATTGAGCGATAGGTGCAATTGGAGCTTCGTTGGCGGATTTCTTTAAGGCAGGGCTCGACATGGGCATTCTCATTTAAGTTTATGGGCCTCGACACTTTGCCGAGACTAAAATATATTGAACCGAACGGTTCAGTCTGTCTTGCCTATATCATGCGGCGCTGCTATGCACAAGACCGAACTGTTCAGTCTAAGCGAAATTTTCCCGTGACCCAAGCCGCCATTGCCCAAAACGACACATTTGATACCGCTAAGCGCCAGCAAATCTTGGATGGGGCGCGGCGTTGCTTCATGGCGCAAGGCTTTGATGGCGCCTCAATGAATGACATTGTGAAGGCGGCCGGCGTGTCTAAAGGCACGGTCTATGCTTATTTCCCGTCCAAAGAAAAGCTGTTTGAGGCATTGGTTTATCATGATCGCCGCCTTCAGGCTGAGCAGATTGCCATCTCGATCGACGATCATAGGCCAATAGCGGTGGTGTTGAACGAGTTGGGTTTGCGCATGGTGCAGCGTATGACTTCGGAAGAGTCCGTGGCCCAAGTGCGCATGGTGGTGGCGGCCTCGGTAAAGTTTCCTGAAATCGGCAGAGCCTTTTTTCAAGCAGGGCCAGCTTTTGCCATTGCTCGCGTTAAAACCTATTTTGAAACGAAAATGGCCCAAGGACAGTTGCGCCGGGCGGATGCCGAGATGGCGGCCGTGCAATTCATTGATGTCGTATCGGGGTGCTTGTACAAGCCGCGTCTGTTTAATGCCCAAGACCTTTTCATCAAACGCACACCCGAGGAAGTTGTTGCGGCCGGGGTTGATCTGTTCCTTCATGGGCTGGCTGTAGAAAGCAAGCATTAACCATAATCTCACTAATGTCGCTTCATGGGTCAGTTGCGTCTCATGGGCAGTGGGTTATTGGCGTTGGCGCTTTGGGCCAATGCACCTGCTCATGCGGAGGAATCGACTGACACCAATTCCCTTTATGGTGATGAACCTGCTGCTGTAACTGCGCCACCGATTGTAATGCCGGAAATGCCGCCGCGCCGCGTCAAACGCCATTCAATCGATCCTGATAAAGTCACAGGTTATGACGATGGCGCGTTTCAAATTAAGCCAAGCCTTGAGATTGGCACAGTTGTTTCTGACAACATCAATCTCTCAGCCACCAATCGCAAGGCAGACATTGGTTTGCGGTTGAGGCCGTCACTGGCTTTTCAAAGTGAATGGCCACGGCATAATTGGCGCGGCAGTATGAGTGCGGAATGGGTGAACTACCTTTCAACGCCCAGTGCTAACTCTTTAACGGGTTCGG
>JAYWAB010000152.1:0-2197 GCA_043782835.1 Aestuariivirga sp. | reverse complement strand
GATCAACACCACGTCAGGTGGGCCCGGTGGAGCGACAGACACTGTTTCCAGCTTTATTTTCCGTGAATACAAAGATCGCTCCAACGTCGGCTATGGCACGATGGTGGCTGAAGTTTATCTCGTGCTGATCATCATCTTCGTCAGTTTACTGCTGAAACTCTCCAGCAAGATAATGCAAAGGCAGGGTGGGTGATGTCTTCGAATTTCAAAAAGGCCCTGATCTACGCTGCCCTCGCACTATGGACGGTGATTGCCCTCTTTCCCATTTTCTGGACGTTCTCGACCACATTCAAAGTGGCCAAAGATGTGCAAACAGGCCAAATCATTCCATGGTTGCAATTCACCCCGGGTTGGCTTGGCCTACGTGCCATCGGCCTTTCGCCCGACACCATTTTCACAGACTCAACCCCACGTGATGAATTCATCAAGCGCTTCTGGAATTCCATTCAGGCGTCGTTGGGTGGTGCCGGACTTGCGCTAGTTGTGGGTTCCATGGCGGCTTATGGCCTCAGCCGCTTCCAATACAAATGGATGATCTGGCGCAATAAAGATATTTCCTTTTTTTTCTTGTCGCAACTCATCCTTCCACCCGTGGTTTTGGCCATGCCGTTTCTGGTACTCTACAAAGAATTGGCGCTTCTGGATTCCATGTTCGGCTTGATCTTGATTTACGCTTTGATGGTCTTGCCCATAGTCATCTGGATCATGCGTGATCAATTCGACAATATTCCAAACGAGTTGGAACAAGCAGCACTGGTGGATGGTTGTTCTTCCTGGAGTGCTTTCTTGAAAATCATTCTGCCGATTGCTCTGCCCGGCATGGTTGCGGCCTTCATCCTTGCCGTCATTCTGTGCTGGAATGAATATTTCTTCGCAGCACTGTTGACCAGCACCCATGCCAAAACGCTTCCTGTGATGGTCGCCAGCCAAACCGGCTCTCAAGGCATCAGTTGGTGGAGCATGGCGGCAGTGTCGTCTGCAGCGATTTTACCTTTAATAATCATTGGTATTTTCTTGGAAAGATTTATCGTGAAAGGTCTCACAGCGGGAGCTGTGAAATAGGTCGTTTCCAAAATGCGCAATTTCGGTTCTCGTTGTGGTGATTTGTTCGCTCCTTTGAATTGATTGGGGTGCATCGCAAATCGGTTGGACATCTGGCGAATTCTCCTAATGAACTCAGAGGCCATTTTTCACGGGTTGGACAGATTAAGTGTTTGATTTGACTCGATTGACGTGACCCTTTCGGGCGCGCCAATTAACTCACTGAAATTGATAAGAATTATTTCGCGCTTTGTGGATGGGGCACCAGAAAACCATCTCCGTGTAAGCACTATGTAAGCAGAAGCGAGTTTGGGTACGGTTTCCGCATGGACATCACCGCATCTACATAGAAACCGGAATAACGGCCGCCGAAGGAACCTGTCGCATCAGTGACCGGGATGCAGCCCACCATCTGCAAAATTAGAAAAACTGCTGTCGACTATAACTGGGGCAATAGCTTCAACTCTTCGACGGTTCAGTGGAATGCTGAACAATCCAAACCGAGGCCAACACGATAGCGACGCCCGAGCCCTGGAGAAGAGTTACTGTCTCGCCCAGCAAAATCATTGCCGATGCAATTCCGAAAATCGGCGTGAGGACGAGAAAACTGCTGGCGTTGCCTGCAGTCAATGTGCGCATGCTTGCCAGAAATAGTCCTGTTGCGACCGGAAACTTCACGATGCCCGTTAAAAGACAAAGCAGCCACATCCCACTTGTCAAATTGCCCATTTCTTGAAAATGTATGCCACCGCGAGAAAGAGGCAGCATTGCACAAATCCAAAGCAATCCTGTCGCCTGCTGGCCCGCAAGCAGAACCAGCCCGTCAACGCCACCTGCCCCGACAACCTGTCGTGACAATGCACCAAAGAGTCCGCAACTCAGGACAGCGAGGAGCAGCGCAATCACGCCGTAGAGGTAGCTGATATCCACTGCTGCCCAAGCAAAACTCCCTGACGCAACAAACACTCCGGCCAGCGAAAGGGCAGAGAAGAAAATTTGCCAACCCGAAATTCGTTCATCCAGCAACGCCCAGGCGGCGAGCATAGTGGTAACTGCTTCCAGCGACCAGATTGTCGAGGAGACAGAGGCTCCGACATACGAGAGGCCGACAATGCCGAGGGAGTTGGAAAGCCCAGGATGCAAAACACCGAGAAGC
>JAYWAB010000151.1:0-3612 GCA_043782835.1 Aestuariivirga sp. | reverse complement strand
GCCTTGGTCCAGTGCGCGGGCCTATCTCAAAGGCGGCGAAGATGGCCTGACCACCAAAGGGCCAATGCTCAGCCGTTTTCCCTCCATGCGCACATTGCTCGGCGACAAGATTGCGTCACAAGATTTTGTAGTGCGCGATGATGAAACCATCGGTCGCCCGCGCGGCAGTGCGGCATTCATCGCTGGGTTGGAGCGCAAGACCGGGCGTACACTGCAAGCTGAAAAGCGCGGCCCAAAGCCGAAGAAATCCAAGGTGAAGCCAGTGCGCCGGAAAAGCCGGAAGACTGAATAGAATGCACTGTCACCGAATTATATGAGACCCTGCCCCGCCTGAGCGGGGGCATACTCTCACGTCTTCGCAGGCTTAGCCGTTGAAGGCGTAGGCTGCCGTATGCCAGTAATAGCTTGGCTCTGCGCTGCGTTCTTTGTGGATGAAACCAACGCATGGGAACGGGAAATGAAAGGCCATGACCGGAAGACGATCAGTGCAAACCATATCAAGCGTTTGAAGCCTCGTCTTCGTTGCTGTTTCCTTGTCCATGTCAAAATTCACGTGCCACTTGGGTCGTTGCAGTGAGAGCACAAAGTGATTGCAGATGTCGCCGGTGATCAACAGGCGTTGGCCTTCGCTTTCCAAATGATAGGACGTGTGGCCGGGCGTGTGGCCAGGCGTTGAGAGCGCAGTGATGCCCTTAACCACTTCGCCACCGTTCTTGATGAAACTGGCCTTCTCAGCCAAGGGCACAACCTTGGCTTTGGTGAGAGCATAGAAATCCTTGGTGGCTCCGGCGTCCTGCTTGGCATTGGTCCAATAATTGTGGTCCGCTTCCGGGAACACGTAACGTGCGTTGGGAAATACCGGCTTATCGCCATCCATCAAGCCGCCCATGTGGTCGGGATGATAATGGGTGAGCACCACAACGTCGATTTGATCGAGCGTATAGCCAGCCGCTTTCAAACTGTCCGACATCAAGCCGCGGCCCGGATTGCCTGAACCCCAGCCCGTATCAAAGAGCACGAGTTCATTGCCGGTGTTCACGACGCATGGCGTGAAGGTGATAGTCTGCTTATCGATCGGCAGATTTTGCGCAGCTGCAAGCTGCCGCACCGCAACTGGATTTTGGTCTTCACCAAAAATCTCCCATGGCTTAGGAAACGTAACGCCGCCATCGGCGATCGCCGAAAGATCCATCCCGCCGATCTTATAGCGCATCACCATGGCGGGCGATGCGCCCATCAATGGCGCCTTGGCAAAAGCACTGGCGGGCAACACGGCCGCAGCGCTTGCAGCGGCAGCCGAACTCAAAAAGAAACGTCGTGTAAGCATAACAAACTCCCTCCCCTATGGGGTTTTAACAGACCGCACCAAAAAGATGTTTGCAGCTTTAGGAACTGAATGCAAGCAGACGGAACATCATGCCTTGGCACCTTTATTTTTTCAAATTCGCCACAGAGACTATGATATTTTGAACGTAGCACCAGTCGCTTTCATGCTGCCCACAATAGTGCTAACCTGTTCTGATCGGCCATAGGGGCGGCCGATTGTGAGATGCGGCAAAGACAAAGGAGAATAAGCATGAAGAATCTTTTGATGATATCATTGGCTACTGCTTTGGTGATCACCAGCATGGCGGCGGCTGCACCAGAAGCCTTGGCCCGGGCAAAGCACCACGATGAACACCATATGGCGGCCTGCATGGATGAGCGTGACGTGGGCGGGATTGTCATCCTTGGCCTCTTGCTGGGTGCAGTGACCGGCGGTGTGGGCAGTGCCGTTGCTTACGGCGGCGCTTACGCAGTGGGCGGAGCGGCCATCGGCGGCGGTGCAGGTGCCACGCTGGGTCTGCTCCACGGCCACCACCGCTGTTACTGAACGCACGCGCAATTAAGGTCGCGATTTTTGCATAGCCTGCCAGGCACAAACCTGGCGGGCTTTTTATTATAGCGTTTAATTTCGACCCTCTCGCAACAAGGCCTCAGTCCCGCCACATCTTCGCCGTGAATCCCGGCGAGTCTCCTCGTCGACGGCGACATGATCATCTAACCCCGCCGCGTGGCCCTGCAAGGTAAAGCGTAACGCAAGGCCCACGCTGCAACCAAAAAGAGAGGGAATATAAGATATGACCATGCCGCAACGCCACTGGTGGCACGAACTGAACACCTGGGAGCCCGAAACCGCCCTGGCTTTTTACGGCCGCACTTTGGGCTGGGAGTTTGAGCCCACCCCCCTGCCCGATGGGGCTGCTTATTGGATTGCCCGCAAGGATGGCAGGCCCGTGGGCGGAATATTTGAACTCACAGCACCAGAATATGAAGGCATCCCGTCCCATTGGATGACTTATTTGTCGGTCAACGACATCAACACCGCCGAAACCAACACCAACAACGCCGGCGGCGAAGTGATGCGCCCACCCATTCGCATTCCCGGTGTGGGCAAGCTTGCCGTGGTTACCGATTCAACCGGGGCCATGATCGGCCTCATTGAACCAGACCAATCGCACGCCCTGGCTGTCGCTCACTGAACGCTTCGACAGCACCAAGCCGAAAGAGGCCGCTCTTCACCCGAAGGGCGGCCTTTTGTTAATCATTTATTAAGCGACCCGCCGCTCTCATGGCGACATGAAAGTTCGATTCCTTTTGGCCAGCGCATTCTTCGTCGCGGCCTATGCCAGCCCGCAAGCCGGTTCTCACAAGACAAACCACCCTGTGGCTGATCAAATCACCACGGCGGCCATTGATATGGCCAAAACCGCAATCGAAACCCGCCTCGCACGCGTGCCAGCCGACGGCCAGATCGAAATTGCTTTTGCTCCTCTGCCCCAGCGTTCGGCTGAGCGCCTCGTGATCAAAGTGATCGATGCGGCAAGGACCAGCGTTTTCATGGCGGCCTATGGCATGACCTCAAAACCCATCGCCGATGCCATGTGTGGGGCAGCTGCACGCGGTCTCGCCGTCTCGGCCGTGCTCGATCATAAGTCCAACCCGCATGATGATGCCAGATCCAAACGCGACTATATGCTGGCCTGTGGTGTCGATGTGAAAACCGACGCGCGCTACCCGATCATGCACGACAAGTTCATTGTTGTGGATGGCACGCATGTGGAGACAGGCTCGTTCAACTACACATTCGCTGCCGCAGAAAGAAACGCCGAAAACGCCATCGTCGTGTGGAACAATCCGCCCATGGCGCAAAAATACACCAGCGAATTTGACCGCTTGTTCGGCGAAGCCGCAGACTGATCAGCACCTCGAACAGCACGCCAGCGCAAAGGTCCGCGCGGCCCCTCGTCTTCCGAGTACAAGGGCCACGCAGACAGGTCTTCAGACATTGGGCGGTTGGATGGGGGAAGGATGCCTGAATGAAGCGACCCTGGCGCAAAATCATGACTAATCTATAAAATGCGTTTAAATATCTATACAACTTATAATAATCTCTCACTTTGCCCATCTGTCGGCAAACATTTGCAGCAGTTGCACCTCGCGTCGTACGCCAGGTCCGGATCATCTGTATACTTTAAATTCGGTGACAGTGCATTCAATTGTATTGAATGCACTGTCATGTCTGGACGGCGCTCTGTTGGCAAGTGAGTTTTTGTTTGGATGCTTTGAAGT
>JAYWAB010000150.1:0-11306 GCA_043782835.1 Aestuariivirga sp. | reverse complement strand
CAGAATAACCTAGTGAGGGAGCCGCGTTCATCGCCCAGCGCGTGGCGGTTGATGGCTTTCACGCCCATTCCAAGTTCGGTCATTGACAAGCGTTTCATTGGAGCTCCTGCTCAAAGGCCTTGATGTCGCGGGCGCAAAGCTCGCGGGCCGACGTGTTTGCCAAATCCTTATACCATCTCACGCTGCGCCCCACGGCGGCATCCAGTGGCCAGACTGGATTGACGCCCAACACGCCGCGCGCTTTGGCATTGCTCAGCCGCAAGAACTTGGCCTCTTTGGGCCCTGTGTTGGTTTCCCAGAAATTGACTTCGGCCTGGCCCCAATTATCGCGGGCCAGTGAGACCGCTTCGCGTACCGTGGCTGCGCCTTCAGCGTCAGGCCCGAAATTATAGCTTGAGGCAAGAGCAGGCTGATTCCAAAGCTTCTGCGCCAAGACCATATAGCCAGCCAGCGGATCAAGCACATGCTGCCATGGACGCACGGCATCCGGCATGCGGATTTCAACGACCTGGCCCGCCGCCCAGGCCTTCATGCAGTCCGGCAGCAAGCGTTCAGGCGACCAATCGCCACCGCCAATCACATTACCGGCCCGCGCCGTTGCCACGGCCACGCCTTGGTTTCGAAAAAAACTCTCGCGGTAACTTTCCACCAAAATCTCGGCCGCTGCCTTGCTGGCGCTATAGGGGTCGTGGCCGCCAAGTGCATCAGTTTCAACAAAGGGCTGAGCTAATTCCGCGTTGCGGTAAACTTTATCCGTGGTGACGATGACAGCCGCTTTCACTAAGGGGCATTGTCGAAGGCCTTCGAGCAGATTGCAGGTGCCGCCAAAATTGGTTTCAAAAGTTTCTGCCGCGTTCTTATAGCTTTCACGTACCAAAGCTTGCGCCGCCAGATGAAACACAATTTCAACGCCACTCGCTTGCATCGCTACGATCAGTTGCGACCTATCGCGAATGTCAACAAAGTGGCTGTCTGTCTCTTTTTCAAGTGCAAGCAGGCTGAATAAATTTGGGTTGGATATTGGTGGCAGTGAAAGGCCTGTCACCTTGGCACCCATGGTTCGAAGCCAGAAACTTAACCATGCACCTTTGAAGCCAGTGTGGCCGGTAACGAGGACTTTCTTACCCGACCAAAAGTTCTTCTCCGGTTTCATTCCCACATTTTCCAAGCCGCAGTGTTGGTTTCCCACTGGCTCTCAAGCATTACTTTTTCGCGCAAAGTGTCCATCGGTTGCCAAAAACCATCATGTTTGAAGGCTTGAAGTTCACCTGCGGCGGCAAGACGTTCCAACGGTGCCCCCTCCCACGACGTCGTGTCACCTTCGATATAATCAAGCACTTTGGGAGACAGCAGGAAGAACCCGCCATTGATATAGCCACCTTCGCCGCGCGGTTTTTCCATAAAGCCGGAAACAGAATTGCCATGCATGTCCAACGCGCCATAGCGCCCGGGCGGTTGCACCGCCGTCACCGTTGCCAGTTTGCCATGACTTTTGTGAAACGCGATTTGTGCCTTGATGTCGATATTCGCCAGACCATCGCCATAGGTAAACGAAAAACACTCCTCGCCGCGAAGATAATCAGCCACACGTTTCAATCTTCCGCCAGTCAGCGTGTTCTCGCCCGTATCAACCAATGTTACGCGCCATGGCTCAGCCTTTTGCTGGTGCACCTCCATGGAATTTGATTTCATATCAAAGGTAACATCGGATGAATGCAGAAAATAATTGGCGAAATATTCCTTGATCACATAGCCTTTGTAGCCGCAACATACGATGAAGTCGTTCACGCCATGGTGTGAATAGATTTTCATGATGTGCCAAATCAGTGGCTTGCCGCCAATTTCAATCATAGGCTTCGGCTTGAGGTGGGTTTCCTCGGAAATGCGTGTGCCAAAGCCGCCAGCCAGGATGACGGCTTTCATTTAGCGAATCGTTGGATGTTAGTTGGCATGCGTAATCTGCTCCGTAATTTACTCAACTGGATGCCGTGGTTGTACTCGTAACTCGTAACAATTGGCAACCGGGTGGCTGCCCCCACTGCACGTCCTGCCACATACTGGTTAAAGGCGTTCAAGGTTGATTTGTTGTTGGGTTAAATTGTAAAATACCGGAGAGGAACTCTACAAGGCAAATTTCCTAATCGAGGTTACAGTATACTCTGACTTTCATTTCCCTGCGTTTGCGCGGGCGTTCGGCTGAGGAGTCTGGTCCGAGGTTATCCGGCGCGAGCGAGTCCATGTCACATCCAGATGTTAAGATTGTTTTATTTCAATGACTTAGAAAAAAGCGGTAAAAATATGGACAGCTGCGGATTGCCGTCTGTATGCTTGCCTAGGTTAGGGCTAGGCGTTCGGCTGGCTTCGCCCCTCCAATTTTCCAGAATGAGTGTCATTTCTATTATGGTCTTTGATTGATGTCGCCAGCAGAACTGATTGCAGCTTTGCCGGATGGGGCGATGATTATTGGGCGTGACGGAACGATCATGGCCGCGAACTATCCCGCCATTGATGCCCTGCAGATCGAGCCTAGGGGCCTGATGGCCGCGTCGCTCATCCGCCATGCGGCCTTTGTTTCTGGCGTGACGGAAGTGCGGGCCACGGGCCAAGCGATGACCATTGATATTGAAATTCAAAGCCGCCCGCCGCGCCAGTTTAGCGCGCATGTGGCGCCTATTGGGCAATCGGCCGAGCTTTTGGTGGTGTTGCGTGATCTCACGCGTGAACAGAGCATTGAGCGGATGCGCTCTGACTTTGTGGCCAATGCCAGCCATGAAATGCGCACACCTTTGGCGGCGATCATCGGGACGATTGAAACGCTGCAAGGGCCGGCGAAGAATGATGCCAAGGCGCGCGAGAAATTCTTTGACTCCATGCTGGTTCAAGCTCGGCGCATGAAACGTTTGATTGATGATTTGCTGACGCTCAGCCGCATCGAACTTAACGAACATGTGCGGCCCAGCGCGCGGGTCGATTTTCAGGACGTCATTCGCCAGGCTAAAAGCAATCTTGCGGGACTTGCCAAGGAAAACAATGTGGCACTGGAGACCACGGGGGCGGTCGCTACCGTGGTCGCGGGTGATGCAGATGAACTCTTGCAAGTGACACAGAATCTGATCGAAAATGCGATCAAATATGGTGGCAGCGGCGGATCTGTGCAGATTTCTTGTCGGCCCGAAAATGGGCAGGGCGCTTTGCATGTCAGAGACTTTGGGCGTGGCATTGCGGAAGTTCATCTGCCGCGGCTGACCGAAAGGTTTTACCGCGTCTCCACCCAAGAGAGCCGGGCGCGCGGCGGCACAGGGCTGGGGTTGGCGATTGTGAAGCATATCGTGTCACGCCACCGGGGCAAACTTGATGTTTCCTCCGAACTTGGCCAAGGCAGCACTTTTACGATTGTAATTCCGTTATATAATACATGATGTTACGGCGTCATTTGATCGTCATGTAAATGTCGCAACAATCTCATGTTAGGCCGATAACCCGCCGTTTCGTGGCTTCAACAGGAGAAAACGATGACGCGCATTCTTACAACGGCAAGCGTACTTGCCCTTCTAGCTTCCCCAGCTTTTGCTGGCCGTGACCAGGTTCATGTCGCTGGCTCTTCGACAGTTCTGCCCTATGCGCAGATTGTGTCTGAAGGCTTTGCCAAGGCAAACCCAAAGTTCAAAGCCCCGGTTGTTGAATCGGGCGGTTCGGGCGCTGGCATTAAGCAGTTCTGCCAAGGCGTTGGCGAAGAGACCATTGACATTGCAAACTCTTCGCGCCCGATCAAGGATGAAGAAGTTGCCACTTGCGCCGCCAATGGCGTCAAGGACATCATCAAGGTTCAGTTCGGCTATGATGGCATCGTATTTGCCGTCAACAAGGCAGTTGGTGATCTGGCGTTTACGCCTGCTGATCTGTACCTCGCCCTCGCTGCTCAGGTTCCTGGCAAAGATGGCAAGATGGTCGACAATCCTAATAAGACATGGAAGCAAGTTAATGACAAGCTGCCAGATGCGCCCATCATGGCCTTTGTTCCTGGTGAAAAGCACGGCACGCGCGAAGTGTTTGAGCAAAAAGTTCTGGCCGCTGGTTGCGCTGCTGTAAAGGCCAATGATGCGATGATGGCTGGCGGCATGTCCAAGGACGATGCTGCAAAAGGTTGTGTCAAGATGCGCAAAGACGGCGCTTCGGTTGATATTGACGGCGACTATACAGAAACCCTCGCGCGCTTGGCGGCCAACAAAACGGCAGTTGGTGTGTTCGGCCTGTCCTTCTATCAAAACAATGCAGACAAACTGAAGGTTGCCACTGTTTCAGGCGTGATGCCTTCGGTTGAAAGTGTTGCCACCGGCAAATACCCCGTTTCACGCCCACTCTTCTTCTATATCAAGAAGGCCCATGTTGGCGTTGTTCCGGGCATCTTGGAATATGCAGCCTACTTCGTATCGGACAAGATTTCCGGCGGTAAGGGTTCGCTTGCTGATGCTGGTCTTGTTCCTGCACCAGATGCTGAACTGAAGGCGGTTCAAGATATCGTCAAGAACGGAACTGTGATGGGCAAGTAATTGCTCTGAAGATTGCGGGGTGCAGGGTCTGTGTTTGCCTTGGCCCCGCAATCAAACTTTCCTGCGCAGTGCAGGCGGTCAAGAGGATAAGATGAGTTCTGCCAACCTGTTTCTGCTGCTGATTTCTCTGGGTGTCGGGGCCTATTTTTTGGGCCGCAGGCGCGCCTTGAACTTGCGCGATGCAGGCCAGACGCTTCATTCATTGCCCAGTTATCACGGCTTGTTTTTTGCTTTATCAACGGCGCTCATTCCTTGCGTTGTTTTAGCGGCATGGATGATTGCGGCACCGCAAGTCGTTGACCAAAGGATGACAGCAGGCCTGCCGCAAGATATTCAAAAACTTGATTCTGGCGATCGTTCTCTGGCTCTTAGTCTGATCAATCGCTTGGTCCCTTTTGTTGGCACTTTGCCTGCGGCTGACCTTCAAACACTGCGCGCAGGCGGCGATCGCGCAACGGCTTTGATGACGAAGTTGCAACTCAGCTTGGTGGAACCGCCCAAAGCCTATGTGATCGATGCGGCCTTGAACAAGGCGCAAATGATTTCGACCAGCGCATGGATTATTACGCTGGTGACGCAGGCGCTTGCAGCTGCTGGATTTGCCTTTGCCTGGATGCGGCAAGTGGCCCTCTACCGTGCCCGAAACCGAGTTGAAACCGTGGTGCGTTATGGCTTGATGGCCGCTTCCAGCGTGGCGGTTCTAACGACTCTTGGCATCGTTCTGTCGGTTCTCTCAGAAAGCATAAATTTCTTCAAATCCGTTCCGATCCTCGGCTTTCTTTTTGGCACGGTGTGGGACCCGCGATTTTCGGCAGCAGGATCAGCCGGCACGACAGGCCAATTTGGCCTTCTGCCATTGCTCTGGGGCACATTTTATATCACCATCGTGGCGCTTTTGGTGGCTGTGCCGATTGGATTGATCGCAGCCATCTATATGGCCGAATATGCAACGCCGCGTGTGCGGGCGTTTGCCAAGCCAGCGCTGGAAATTCTGGCGGGCATTCCCACCATAGTTTATGGGTTCTTTGCACTCTCGACTTTTGGGCCTTTGCTGAACCAAATGGGCAGCAGCGTTGGGCTTGATATTTCGCCAAACTCGGTTCTCTGTGCCGGGTTTGTGATGGGGGTGATGATCATTCCCTTTGTGTCCTCTTTGTCTGATGACATTCTGAGTGCAGTTCCCAACTCGCTGCGCGAAGGCTCTTATGGGCTGGGGGCCACGCAGTCTGAGACGATCAAGAAAGTTGTTTTGCCGGCAGCGCTTCCCGGAATCGTCGGGGCATCGCTTCTTGCCGTGTCGCGCGCCGTTGGTGAAACCATGATTGTGGTTCTGGCAGCGGGGATCGCCGCCAACCTGACGGCCAATCCGTTTAAACCGGCGACGACGATGACGGTTAAGATCGTGAGCCAATTGACTGGCGATCTTGAATTTAACTCTCCACAAACGCTGGTGGCCTTTGCTTTGGGCCTGACGCTGTTCATCTTTACGCTTGGACTGAACATCATCGCACTTTCGATTGTGCGCAAATATCGAGAGCAATACGAATGAGCGACACCACAGGTAAATCAACGATGAGCTCACCCCTCACTGTGCGCCGCAGGAAGGCCGAATGGCGCTTTCGTGCCTATGGCGTGGCAGCGATTGCCTTTTGCTTTTTGGCCATTTTGGTGTTGTTCACATCCATCATCACTAAAGGCTATTCAGCCTTTCAACAAAGCCATATTTCAATTCCCATCAAGCTTGACGCTGCCGCGATCGATCCCGATGGAAAGAGAGATCCCGACACTTTGATAGCGGCTGATTATGCATCACTGGTCAAACAAAGTGTTCTCACAGCCCTTGCTGTTCCAGAAGACGATAAGCCCGCCCGCAAACACGCGATGGAATTGATCTCAGATTCATCCGATACGCAAGTGCGCGATGTGGTGCTGGCCAACCCAGCCAAGATCGGTCAGACGGTGAATATCTCGCTCACCGCCTCAGACAATGTTGATGCCGTGTTGAAGGGCAATATTGATCGCACGGTGCCGGAGGCGGACCGTCAGGTGAGCGACCAGCAACTCAGTTGGATTGATGGGCTGAAAAAAGCAGGCAAGATTTCAGAAGATTTCAACACGGGCCTCTTTACCAATGGTGCATCCAGCAAACCCGAAAGTGCGGGGCTTTGGGTGGCGATTATCGGGTCATTCTACATGATGCTGATTGTCATTCTGATCGCGGTGCCGTTTGGCGTGGCCAGTGCCATCTATCTTGAAGAATTTGCACCCAAGAACCGCTGGACAGATTTGATTGAAGTGAATGTCAATAATCTCGCGGCGGTTCCTTCAATTGTCTTCGGACTGCTGGGACTTGCGATTTTCATCAATGGCTTTGGTTTGCCGCGTTCGGCTTCACTGGTGGGCGGGCTGGTGCTAGCGCTGATGACGTTGCCGACTATCATTATTGCCACGCGCGCAGCGCTGGGTTCGATTCCGCCGTCGATCAAGGAAGCCGCGATGGGGGTTGGTGCTTCCAAGATGCAGACGATTTTTCATCACGTCTTGCCTTTAGCCATTCCTGGTATTTTGACCGGCACGATAATTGGTCTGGTGCGCGCCCTTGGTGAAACCGCACCTTTGCTGATGATCGGCATGGTCGCTTTCATTGTTGATCCGCCGAAGTCTATCCTCGAACCAGCCACGGCATTACCCATCCAAATCTATATGTGGGCCACTTCGGCAGAACGTGGCTTTGCTGCACGCACGGGTGCCGCCACAATCGTGTTGCTGCTTTTTTCTTTCCTCATGAATGCGGGTGCGATTTATCTGCGCCGCAAATTTGAAAGACGTTGGTGAGTGCTATGAATGACATGACCTTCAAAACCATTTTCACGCCAACACATCCGAAAATTCTTGCGGCCAGGCCCACCAAAATCATCGCCGATGACGTGAATGTTTATTATGGGGAAAAACATGCGATCAAGCATTTGTCGCTGACCATTCCCGACAAAGCTGTTTCGGCTTTCATTGGTCCGTCGGGCTGTGGCAAATCCACCTTTCTGCGTTCCATCAACCGGATGAATGACACAATTCCAACCTGCCGTGTTTCGGGAAAGATTGAAGTTGATGGCCAGAATATTTACGATAGATCAATCGATGTTGTTGAGCTTCGCGCCCGCATTGGCATGGTATTCCAGAAACCCAACCCATTTCCTAAATCGATTTTTGAAAATGTGGCTTATGGCCCGCGCATTCACGGCTTGGCCAAGGACAAGCCTGCACTTGAAGAGATTGTCACTGAAAGCCTGAAACGTGCCAGCCTGTGGGAAGAAGTGAAAGATCGTTTGCAACACCCCGGCACCGGGCTTTCGGGCGGCCAACAACAGCGCTTGTGCATCGCGCGAGCCATAGCCGTGAACCCAGAAGTTATCTTGATGGATGAGCCCTGTTCAGCCTTGGACCCTATCGCGACGGCGCGTATTGAAGAATTGATCACCGAGCTTAAAGAAAAATTCTGCATTGTGATTGTCACGCACTCCATGCAACAGGCGGCGCGAGTTTCTGATCTTACTGCGTTTTTCCATCTTGGTGTTCTGGTTGAGGCGGGCGATACAAATGAGATTTTCACCCAGCCACAAGAAAAGCGCACCAACGACTACATAACCGGCCGATTTGGTTGAGGAGTTCTGAATGTCTGACCATATTCTCAAAGCCTATGATGATGACCTAGCGCAGCTGAAAGCCATGCTTTCGGAGATGGGGGGGCTCGCGGAAGAACAGCTCAACCAAGCGATGGATGCCTTGGTGAAGCGCGATACGCTTTTGGCGGACCGGGTGATCCAAGCTGATGAAAAAATTGACGCGATGGAAATCGAAATCGAAGAAAAAGCGGTTCTGACCATTGCCAAACGCCAACCGTTGGCGCGCGATTTGCGCAATATCATGGTGGCTGTTCGCATCGCCGCAGACCTGGAACGCATCGGGGATTTGGCCAAGAACGTGGCTAAGCGATCCCATGCCATCAATGAAATACTACCACGTCGACTTGCGGCGGGGCTTGAACGCATGGGCCAACTCTCACAGGCGCAGCTCAAGATGGTGCTTGATGCGTTTGCCGCTGACGATGCCGACAAAGCGATGGAAGTTTGGCGCCATGATGAAGATATCGATGTGCTGTATAATTCCATTTTCCGTGAGTTGCTGACCTATATGATGGAAGACCCGCGGATGATTGGAGCCTGCACGCATTTGCTATTTGCCACCAAGAACATCGAACGCATCGGTGATCATGCCACCAATATTGCTGAAAACATTTACTATCTTGTCCATGGCAAGCCGCTGCGGGAAGAGCGCCCGAAAAAGGACAAGACCAGCATTACACCGATTGAAATGAGGTAGGACGAGCAGAAATGACCGCATCTATTCTCATCGTTGAAGACGAAGCCGCCATCCACCAGTTGCTTGTCTATAATCTCGAAGCTGAAGGCTTTCGAACTCGCGTCGTTGAAACAGGCGAAGAGGTTCACCCGGCCATTGCAGAAGAGATGCCAGATCTCATTTTGCTGGATTGGATGCTGCCGGGGCTTTCTGGCATTGAAGTGTGCCGGATGATCCGTTCGCGGCCCGAGACACAGAAACTGCCCATCCTGATGCTCACAGCGCGGGGCGAGGAGTCTGAGCGGATTCGCGGCCTTGCCACGGGTGCCGACGACTATGTCATCAAACCTTTTTCGGTTCCCGAGGTGATGGCGCGCATTCGCTCGATCATGCGGCGCGTGAAGCCTGAGGCGGTGGCGGAGTCGATTGGCTTTGGTGATATTACTTTGGATAGGGTCAAAAAACGTGTGACGCGCGGCCAACGCGATGTCGCCTTGTCACCCACTGAGTTTCGCTTATTGGAATATCTCATGCAGTCGCCGGGCCGCGTGTATTCGCGGGCCCAGCTTCTGGACCGGGTGTGGGGCAATGATAATTTTGTTGATGAACGCACCGTTGATGTTCATGTCGGGCGCTTGCGGAAAAATCTTTCACGCGGGCGTGAAATTGATCCCATTCGCACTGTGCGTGGCTCTGGCTATGCCTTTGATGAAAGATTTGGTGTGATCGACAGGGGTCCGGGCACCCTCAAATCTGCGATCAAGGAAATTGCGCGGGGCTGAGTTCTCACAGGTGATCGAGACGCGGTGACAGCGCAATGCCGTCCACCAGGGGCTTTGTCGGCAGTGTTGCTTGGTCTTCATCTGATGTGAAGACGGTGTCTTTGCGGTCCAGCTCTTTGCCAGATTGATCAATCAAGCGGATCGTCACTTTATATTGCCCGCCTTTGGTGATGTTCATCAGCTTGTCGGATTGCAGAAGATAAGTGAGTTTACCTTCCATGGCGGGAGAAAATGTACTTTGGCGTTCGGTGGTGCCCGGCACATCAAACAAGGCCTCGACCCTACTGCCCGGTGGCAAGGGCTGGGTTTGTTGGGCCACCACAACCATTGAGGCTTCTGAAATACGATAATTGAACTGAATGCCGCCGCCCGCAATCTTGAGGTATTGCGGCGGGCCGTCATCGCCGCAGGCGCTTAAGGTCAGTGCGGCAAAGAGTAAAAGCAGATGGTTTTTCAAGATTCACTCTCGCGATAGGCGGCAACGCCCGAAAGACCTTCGGGTCGCAACAGTAATATGAAAATGATGATAACAAAAACTCCAACGTCGCGATAGGTGGTGCCCAAAGCTGCGGACCAGAGAACTTCAGCTACGCTGAGGAAGATTGCCCCCAACAATGCGCCGCGGACATTGCCAAAACCACCTGCGACGGCAGCAAACATCGCTTTGAAACCGAGCATCATGCCAGAGGAGAAATTGGTGCCGCCATAGATGATGGACAAGGTCCAACCTGAAACGGCGGCCATAGCGGTGCCTGCGACAAAGGTTTGCAGGATGACTCGCTCCGTGTTTACACCGCAGAGCTTTGCAAGTGACAGGTTTTGCGAACAGGCCTGCCAATTGCGGCCAAAACGCGTGAAGCGCAGCAGTCCCCAAAGAGCCAAGAGTGCGGTGGCAGAAGCCGCCAGGGACAGGCCATTTGTCGCTATGATGGCCACGGGGTAAACGCCTGAGAGCAAGACCAGCCTATCGCCCTGCAACAAAGGTGGAAGCCAGATGTCGCGGCTTTCAGAAGTGAGGCGCATCAGTTCTCCAATGAAGATGGAAAAACCGACACAGGCGATCATAAAAGCCAAAGCTGAAGTCTTGATCAGTGGCGCAAAGATATGGCGCGCAGCGGTTTGGCCCAAGGCACCGGCACAGGCGGCGGCGGCCGCGAGTGACAGCAGCGCCGCCAGCAAATCGGAATCGCCCTGCAACAATCTGCCGAAGCAAACATAGACGGCGGCGAAAGAACCGAACATGGCGAATTCTCCAAAGGAGAGGAAGACGCGGCGGGTGATCGCGTGGATCAAGGCGAAGGCGACGGCCAGCGGCGCATAGAAGCTGGCAAGCTGGGCCATGTTGAGAAACTGCTGGAGCGCATAAGCAGCCTCGTGTTCCATCTCAGTGTTTGAAATGCCTGTGGCCGGTGAAGACCATAGCAAGGCCACGCTCATCGGCTGCTGCGATCACATCTGCGTCTTGCAAGGCGCCACCGGGCTGAATGATGGCGGTGGCTCCGGCTTCGGCGGCCGCGACGAGGCCATCCGGAAAGGGGAAGAAGGCATCTGAGGCAAGGACAGAGCTTGTTACCAGTGGCTGTTTCAGACCCAGAACTTCGGCGGCATCTTCGGATTT
>JAYWAB010000149.1:0-3499 GCA_043782835.1 Aestuariivirga sp. | reverse complement strand
TGGCAAGGCCGTTGGTGTTGAGACCACAGACGGCACCATCATGGCCGACAAGATCGTTGTGGCGGCTGGTATGTGGAGCCGCGAACTTGGCCGCAGCATGGGGGTGAATATCCCACTCCACGCCTGCGAACATTTCTACATTGTCTCAGAACCAATCGCTGCCCTGCCCCGCAACATGCCGGTCGTGCGTGTGCCCGATGAGTGCGCCTATTATAAGGAAGATGCCGGCAAGCTGATGGTGGGGGCCTTTGAGCCCGTGGCCAAACCATGGCCTGCAAATGGGGGCGGTGGCGGGATTGATGATGAACACGCCTTCGTCACGTTGCCTGAAGACATGGATCACTTCGAACCCATATTGGCCAATGCGATCGCGCGTGTGCCACTTTTGGAAACGGCGGGTATTCAACTCTTCTTTAATGGCCCGGAGAGTTTCACGCCGGATAATCGCTATTATCTCGGCGAAGCGCCGGAGCTAAAGAACCTCTATGTCGCCACAGGCTTCAATTCCATTGGTATTCAATCCTCCGGTGGTGCCGGCCTAGTGCTTTCGCAATGGATCAAGAATGGCCATCCACCGATGGATGTAAATGGCATGGATATTCGGCGCGTTCATCCATTCCAGTCCAATAAAACCTATGTGCGGGACCGGGTGACGGAAACGCTCGGTCTGCTTTATGCGATGCATTGGCCGTATCGCCAGATGGAAACTGCGCGCGGCATCAGGCGTTCACCATTTCATCCGTATACAGATAAATTGGGCGCGGTATTTGGTGAGGTCAATGGCTGGGAGCGACCCAATTGGTATGCATTGCCGGGCATCAAGCGCGAATATGAATACACATATGGTCGGCAGAACTGGTTCCCCGCCGCGCAAGCTGATGCCGACGCCCTGAAGAATGATGTGGTGTTCTTTGATCAATCGTCTTTCGCCAAATACGATGTGCAAGGCAAAGACGCTTGCGCGGTTTTGAACCGCATCTCCTGCGCCAATGTCGATGTGGCACCAGGCAAGATTGTCTACACGCAATGGCTCAACGAGCGTGGCGGCATTGAGGCGGACCTCACCGTCACCCGCCTAGAGGAAGATCACTTCCTCGTGGTTACAGGAGCCGTCCCCCAAACTCGCGACATGGCCTGGCTCAAACGGCATATTCCTGATGGCGCACATTGTTCTGCTGTTGACGTCACATCAGGCTTGCCAATGTTATCGCTCATGGGGCCAAAATCCCGGGCAGTGCTGGAGAAATTATCGGGTGAAGACCTATCGAATATAGGTTTCCCCTTCGGCACCTCACGCGAAATTGAAATCGGTTACGCGCGGGTGAGGGCCTCACGCATCACCTATGTCGGCGAACTCGGTTGGGAACTTTATATTCCGGCTGAATTTGCAGCTCATGTCATGGAGAAGGTTCTGGCAGCGGGCACAGAATTCGGTCTCAAGCCCGCAGGTATGCACAGCATGAACAACGCGCGCATGGAAAAGGCCTATCGCCATTGGGGCCATGACATCTCCGATGAAGAAACACCGCTCGAAGCCGGGCTGGGATTCACGCTTGGCTGGGACAAGCCCGGCGGCTTCATCGGGCGCGAGGCGCTCTTGCAGCAAAAGGCCCTGCCCCAGTTGCCCAAGCGCATGGTGGCACTGGCGCTGAAAGACCCGTCAGAGGCCGCTGCCATGATTTATCACGAGGAGCCGATCTACCGGAATGGTGTTCTTGTCGGGTCCACGACATCAGGTGCATGGGGGCACCGCGTCGGGCGCTCGCTCGGTCTGGCCTATGTGAAGAACCCGGAAGGGGTCACCAAAGACTGGATAGTCAGCGGCCTATGGGAAGTCGAATTGGCGTGGAAAAAGTGGCCTGTTGATGTGCAACTGTCGTCTTTCTATGATCCAAAGGGACTTCGTATCAAAGCCTAGTGTCGTTCGGCGGGCGCGTAATTTTGTTCTTTATTCCGAACGAATTTTGTTCTAGGCTCGGCATAATAGGAGGCCCACATGGCATTGCAACTTGGCGATATCGCACCGGATTTTGAAGCGGACACGACCGAAGGCCGCATCAGGTTTCACGATTATATTGAAGGCTCTTGGGCGATGATCGTGTCGCACCCGAAAGATTTCACACCTGTGTGCACCACAGAACTTGGCTCCATGGCGCAGAAGAAGCCTGAGTTTGACAAGCGCGGCGTAAAGATGATCGGCATCTCCGTTGATAGCGTGGATGACCATCTGCGTTGGAAAAATGATATTAAAGATGTGACGGGATCGGCTGTTACCTATCCGATGATTGGGGACAGCGACCTTACTGTGGCCAAGCTCTACGGGATGATTCACCCTAATGCCTCGGGCAATGCCAAGAGCCGCACGGCGGCGGATAATTCCACCGTGCGCAATGTGTTCATCATCGGGCCAGACAAGCGGATCAAATTGATCCTCACCTATCCGATGAGCACGGGCCGCAACTTCGATGAGATTCTGCGCGTGATTGACTCATTACAGCTGACGGCGACGAAATCTGTTGCAACTCCGGCCAATTGGAAACCGGGTGAGGATGCGATCATTCTGGCTTCCGTTTCTGATGAAGCCGCGAAAGAGAAATTCCCACAGGGTTGGAAAACGGTGAAGCCTTATCTGCGTTTGGTGAAGCTCGGCTAGATTTTCCCCCGAGTAAATTATAAGGCCCGGCGTTCTTTGCCGGGCTTTTTTTACCACCACTTCGGCGCAGTGAATTTCCCTGCGGCTTGTTCGATGGCAGCTGCCGTACGGAACAAGGTTTCTTCATCAAAAGGTTTGCCGATGAGCTGCAAGCCCAGGGGCAAACCGCTTTCAGAAAGACCCGCTGGAACCGCGATGCCCGGAAGGCCTGCCATGTTCACTGTCACCGTGAAGATGTCATTCAAATACATCTCCACAGGATCGGTGATCTCTCCGGGCGCAAAAGCTGGCGAAGGCGTTGCCGGCGTCAGCACCACATCAACCCTGGACCAAGCCTCATCAAAGTCCCGCTTGATCAGTGTACGGACTTTCTGGGCCTTGACGTAATAGGCATCATAGTAACCTGCCGACAAAACATAAGTGCCCACCATCACGCGGCGCTGCACTTCGCGGCCGAAACCTGCCGCACGGGTGCGTTCGTAGGTGTCGATCAAATCATCACCGGGCACACGCAGGCCGTAACGCACGCCATCATAACGTGCCAAATTCGATGAAGCTTCCGCAGGAGCCACGATGTAATAGGCGGGCAGCGCATATTTGGTGTGGGGCAATGAAATCTCGACAATCTCCGCCCCCTGCTCCTTCAGCCAGTGTGCACCCTTGTCCCACAGCGCGTTGATTTCGGATGACAGACCATCGGGGCGGTATTCCTTCGGAATGCCCACCCGAAGCCCCTTGATGGGCTTGCCTAAAGCCGCTTCATAATCCGGCACCGGCAAATCAACCGAGGTTGTGTCTTTGTCGTCCGCCGAAGCCATGGCCTTGAGCATGATGGCAGCATCGCGC
>JAYWAB010000148.1:0-3022 GCA_043782835.1 Aestuariivirga sp. | reverse complement strand
AGATTGGATGGTGCCCTTGGAGGGACTTGAACCCCCACTCCTCTCGGAAGCGGATTTTGAGTCCGCCGCGTCTACCATTCCACCACAAGGGCATTTCGGAGGCTTCTCTAAAGCCTAACTGCTTGCGCCGTCAACCCGAAAGGCGCTTTAACAAGTCATGATCCGGATCACCGATTCTTTTGTGATTGATAAAGCTGACATCAGCGAAACCTTCATCCGCGCTTCCGGTCCTGGTGGACAGAACGTGAACAAGGTCTCCACTGCGGTTGAACTGCGCTATGAAATCAGCCGCGCCGGCTTGCCCGAAGATGCCCTGGCAAGGTTCATCAAACTGGCCGGGCGGCTGTTAACGCAGGATGGAATCTTGGTTCTTCAAGCCCAAAGCCACCGTTCCCAAGAGCGCAACCGTGCCGAAGCCCAAGAGCGCCTCGTTCAACTCTTGCGCAAATCACTCATCCGCCCCAAGAAGCGCCGCGCCACAAAGCCCACTTATTCCTCCACACTGAAGCGCCTCGAAAGCAAAACCAAGCGCAGCAAAACCAAGATTCTGCGCCGCAATAAAATTGAATCGGACTGACCATGTTAAAAAAACTCTACGACTGGGTGCTGAGCCTGGCCGCCAGCAAATGGGCAGAAGCCTGGCTGTCTGTGATTGCAATCATTGAAAGCTCATTCTTTCTGATCCCGGCCGACGTGTTGTTCTTGCCCATGGCACTGGCAAGGCCCAATCGCGCCTATCGTTATGCGCTGATCGCCACCACGGCTTCAGTAATTGGTGGCATCTTGGGATATGGCTTGGGCATGTTCCTGTTCGAACAACTGGCCCGGCCCGTGCTCAACGCCTTTGGTGAACTCCAAAAATTTGAACAGCTGAAGGCCTGTGCAGGTGATCAGACGCTCTTGCTGCTCTTGGTCACCTCAGGCCTTGCCCATATCCCACCGATCAAGATCGTCACCATTTTGGCGGGTGCAGCGCAAATCAGTTTTGTATTCTTCGTCATCTCATGTGTATTGGCCCGCGGGGCAAGATTCTTTGCTTTGGCATGGGCCTTGCGCCGCTGGGGCGACACCATCCGCCATTTCATCGAAAACCGCCTGGGCCTCATCGCAGGCCTTATTGCCGCCATTCTGATTGCGCTTTACATAGGCGTCAAATTCTTCGCCAGTTCAGGAAGCTTCTTATGTTGAAATCACTCAGCCCACTGCAAGCCACATGGGCCGTCTTTGCCGTCACATTGGCAACGATCCTTGGTGCTTGGGGCTTTGAATTTGCGGGTTATTTGCCTTGTGAACTTTGCCTCATGCAACGCTATGCCTATTATGCCGCTGTGCCCTTAAGTCTCATCTTCGCGCTGGCAGGCCAGAACAATCCCAAACTCTTACGCTATGGCCTCATCCTGCTCGGCCTCATCATGCTGGCCAGCTGCATTTTTGGCATTTTTCACGCGGGTGTGGAATGGAAGTTCTGGCAAGGCCCGACGACCTGCACAGGTGGCGGTGATTTCACCAAAGGTCTGCCTGACCTGACCAAAAAAGCCGTGATGTGTGACCAACCCGCCATCCGCATTCTGGGTCTGTCGCTTGCGGGCTGGAACGCCATCGTCTCGGGCGTGACATCGGCTTTTGCCTTCAGCAAAGCTCAAGGATCGAGCTCAGCATCCCAGTAAAGATAGTCCATCCAGCTTTGATGGAGATAATTGGGCGGAAAAGCCCGGCCATTGGTGTGAAGTTGATGCACTGTTGGAACCGATGGCCATTGTGCGGGGAACATCCGCGCCACTTTTGGCATATCCCCACCCTTGGCCAAATTGCAGGGTGAACAGGCCGTAACCACATTCTCCCACGTTGTCTGCCCGCCTTTTGAGCGTGGAACCACATGATCGAACGTCAAGTCGGAATGATCGCCGCAATATTGGCAGGTGAACTTGTCACGCAGAAAAACATTGAACCGCGTGAAGGCCGGGTTGCGCGAGGGCTTTACGTAAGTTTTGAGCGACACAACCGAAGGCAGTTTGAACGCGGCACTGGGGCTGTGGATAACAGTGTCATATTCCGAAACGATATTCACCCGGTCCAGAAACACCGCCTTGATGGCATCCTGCCAAGACCACAAAGAAAGGGGATAGTAACTCAAAGGCCGGAAATCGGCATTGAGAACTAGCGCTGGACAAGCCTCTGGTCGAACCGCGTCGTGAAACACTGAAAACCTCATCTTCCGGGAAGAATACTAACCGCCCTTGTCAGTTCTGTGAAGGGGCTTGGGGCAAGCCTTTCAAATGTCGATAATGGCTCCACAACAAACGCGCCGCCGCCGCCCGGTAAGGCCGCCAAGGCAATGAATGCGCTTCCATCTCTTTGGCACCTGGCCTTTCGGCCAAAGCCAGAAAATGCCGCAGCCCGTGTTGCAATGCCACATCCCCCGCTGGCCAAGCATCGGCGTGGCCAAGTGCGACAAGCATAAAGACATCAGCCGTCCACGGCCCAATGCCCCAGAGTTTCAATAATTGGCGGCGGAGGTCTTTTGCTTCAACGTGATGGCAAGACACAAAATCAATCTCACTTGCCGCCACCACATGAAAACATTTGGCCTTGGCCCGCGAAAGCCCAAGCGCCAACAGCTCATCCTGACAACAGGCCAAGACTGAACCTGGCGTAACATCGCCGAGCCTGGCCTTCACCCGCGCCCAGATTGCAGCACCTGCCGAAAGCGAGAGAAATTGTTCCGTCACGATATTGAGCAGGCTCTCCAACGTCGCGGGCACGCGGCGCAGTGAAGGCACACCATAGGTTTGAATCAAGGGCGCAAAACGCGGCTCCAATTCACAAAGATGGTCAAGTGCAGTGCCCAGATCGGCGCTGGTTTCAAATCGCTCCATGGCTCACGGTCTCAAAAGTCGCAAGCAATGCCCTTGCGCTCCCAATCGCCAAAGCGTGTAGGCTCAGGCCCCTTGGGCCCGCCCTGTTCCGGGGGAAGTGCTGACGGAGCAGCGTTTTTGCGGCGCTCAGCCGCCTCGGCCAGGGC
>JAYWAB010000147.1:0-5705 GCA_043782835.1 Aestuariivirga sp. | reverse complement strand
GGAATTCTTGGTGGCCCCGGCAACGGCGAGTTCAGCTGCCTTGTCGAGATCAGAGTCTGAAAGATCATCCAGCACGATCAAGGGGTCATTGCCGCCCAGCTCCAGCGCAGCGCGGGTGTAACTCGCCTTGGCCGCGATGATCTTGCCCACGCGAACACCGCCCGTGAAAGTGATGACGTTGATATTCGGGTTCGTCACCATTTCATCGCCAATATCTGCGGGAAGGCCGGTGACAACCTGGAACATTTCCGGCGGCAGGCCTGCTTCATACAGAATATCGGCCAGCTTGATAGCGGTCAGCGGTGTCAAATCCGTGGGCTTGCACACCACGCAATTGTTGGTGGCGATGGCGGGCGCAATCTTGTGGGACACCATGTTGAGCGGGTGGTTGAAGGGCGTAATGGCGCTGATCACACCCACCGGCTCGCGCTTGGTGAATATCTTGCGCGCCTTGCCTTGTGGCGTGAGATCGCAGGAGAAAATCTGCCCATCATCATTGATGGCCAACTGTCCTGCCAACGAGAACACGTCATAAGCACGGCCACATTCATAGGCCGAGTCCTTGAGGCTGAGGCCCAACTCAAGCGTGATCAGTTGCGAGAGTTCCGTGGCATATTTCTTGATCAACTCCGCAGTGCGGAACAGAATCTGCTGGCGCTCATAGCGCGTCAATTTTGGCTTGAAGGCAGCGGCTATCTTGAAAGCCTTGGCTGCATGCGACGCGTTGCCCGCAGGCACCGTGCCGATCACTTCGCCCGTATAGGGATAGCAGACATTGAACGTCTTCTCGGCGAAGACCTTTTTGCCACCAATGCGCATGGCTTCATGGATGATCGCATGTGCCATTCAGACCTCCACACAGTTGCAACCCACAAAGAACGCATCCCAATTATGGAGCGGGCTTGGCAGGTCTTTGAGTTTCACATTGCTGACAAATGGAATTTGCTGTTCCGAAAGCCCGCCATGCGAACGCAGCGGCGCATCTAGGCCAGAAAGATCATGCTTTGATACGGAAGTGCCGATCACCTTCGTGTTCTTTGGCCCACCGGAAATGACGATGAGATCACCACAGCGTTCAGCATAAAGCCCAAAGGTTTTCACCGCTTCAGCGCGCGGCATCACCACATCAATGCCATCTTGGGCCTTGATGAAAGCAGCGGCCTCATCGGGCGGGGGCCCATAAAGATAGACCTGCGCGAAGGAACCTAACGCACCGTGATGCACCACATAGGGATCGGTAATCGGCAAAATCACCTTGGACATTCCTGCGCCGAATTTTGCCTCCATCGCATCTTGCAGATAGAGCACATCGGGTGAACCATCTGCTCTGTGCTTGCCCTTCATGCCATGATCGGCCACGATGATCAGCGTGCAGCCCGCTTCATCCAGCGTGCCCACATAGCCGTCCATCATCTTGTAAAAGCTGTTAGCTCCTTCCGAGCCCGGTGCAAATTTGTGCTGCACATAATCCGTCGTCGAAAGATACATGAGATCAGGGCGATCGCGCTTCAAAAGCTTCACGCCAGCCGCGAACACAAACGCGGAAAGATCTGCCGAATAAACCTCGGGCAGGGACTTGCCCACAAAGCCAAGCACATCAACAATGCCATTGTCGTTCAGTGTCGCGTGGTCAGCTTTCTCGGAGGAAAAGCAAATGGCTGATCCATCAAATTTCAAACCGTGGCCGAGCAGCAAACGCAATTTATCCTTGGCCGTCACCACGCAAATCTTCGCTCCCGCTTTTTGGAATTCCGCAAAAATCGTCGGTGCCAATAGCCACTTCGGATCATTCATCATCGTTTCCTGACCCGTGGCCGGGTCGATGAGATAGTTGCCGCCAATGCCATGCACATCGGGCGTGCGGCCCGTGGCGATCGACATGTTGTTGGGATTGGTGAAAGAAGGCATGGCAGACAAGCCCCGCAGATTTTCACCCTTGGCGGTAATGCGCTTCAATTGGGGCATCAGACCATCCTGCATCGCGCGTTCCATATACTCAGGCTCGCTGCCATCACAGCAGATGACCACGACAGGTCGCTTAGGCCAGCCATAGTCTCGGCCATTGATCGCAAGTGTTTTCACAAATCCCTCGGCATCATATCTTTAACATTCATCTCCGCCAGCACAGTTTTGATCGCCTGAACCGCCCGCAACATCACGCGCTCATCCAAATGCCCAATCGTGCCGATGCGGAAACTGTCGCGCTTGGTCAGCTTGCCGGGGTAAATTGCAAAGCCCTGTGCGCGTAGTTTTTCATAGAACTGTTCAAACTTGAAATTAGTATCGCGCGGTGTGAGAAAGGTTTGAATGATTGGCCCTGACTCATTGCCAGACAGCAAAGGCGTGATGCCAATCTCCGCCATGCCTTTCAGCAACACATCGGCGTTACGCTGATAGCGCTTGAGTCTCGTAGGGGCACCGCCTTCATCGTGAAGCTCGCGCAAGGCCTGATGAAAAGCCACCAAAGCATGGGTGGGCGGGGTAAACCGAAACTGCCCGCTCGCTTCCAATCCTTTCCACTGTTCAAAAAGATCAAGCACCACAGAATGCGATTGCCCTTCCGATGCCACAAGCAAATCCTTCTTCACTAAAACATAGGAAAAGCCGGGAATGCCTTCGATACATTTGTTGGAAGATGACACCATCACGTCAATCCCGTCGCGCACCATGTTCACGTCCAGCGCACCAAAGCTTGACATGGCATCGACCATAAACACCTGGCCACGCGCCTTTGCAGTGCGGGCCAAATCTGAAAGCGGGTTCACCATGCCAGACGTTGTCTCACAATGAACGAGCCAGACATGGCTGATAGCCTTGTCTTCATCCAAAGCATGGGTGAGATGTTCCGTGGTCAATTGCGTCGTATCGGTTTTGCTGACGCGCAGCTGCGGCCGACCAATGCATTGCAAAATTTGCGCAGCACGTTCGCCATAGGCACCATTAGCCAGAACCAAAGTTTTTTTGCGCTTGGTGGGCGCAAAAGCCCCCAGCGCCGCTTCAATGGCAAAAGTGCCAGCCCCCTGCATCAAAACACATTCATATGTGTCATCACAGCCCGCGATCTTTTTCAGTTCTTCACGAATCTCTTTAACCAGCTTGCGAAATTCCACATCGCGGCTGCCCCAATCCGCAAGCAAAGCCAGTTTTACGCTGCGCGATGTAGTGAGCGGCCCCGGTGTCAACAAATAGGGCATGTCCTCCTGGCCCTCTGGCCCATGGAAACTCATCGCTCGGCTCATCAAGTTCGCTCCAAATCGCCCGGCGAAAAGAGCCTCGCGCCCTTGAACCGTCGAATCCGATACTAGCAGAACAGCTGCGCAATATGCAGCCAGCTTTTGAAATTTTATCGAGCAGCCGGCCCGCGATATTTGACGATGGCTGGATCAGCACTGGCAAAAAACGCCTGCACCGACATCGGCGCGCGGGCTTGGCCTTGATCTATGAACACAATGGCATCAACCGCGTGATGAACCTCTTCGGGCTGATGTGTCACCATTAACACGGTGAGTTTGCGCTCGTGCGCAATGGCGCTGACTTCGCTCAACATATCATGGCGCAAGCCAGGGTCCAGCGCCGCGAATGGCTCATCCAAAAGCAGAATTTTTGAGTTGCGCACCAAAACCCGCGCTAAAGCCACGCGCTGTCTTTCGCCGCCTGAAACTTCAAAAGGCTTGCGCCGCGCCAAGTCTGAAAGCCCCACGCGCGCAAGGGCCGCGTCAACGCGGGCGCGGTCTTCACCATTGAGTTTGAGATTGGGCTTGGCCCCCAGAGCCACATTGCTCCACAAATCCAAATGCGAAAAAACATTGTGATCTTGAAACACCATGCTGATGGGCCTCTGCGCCGGGCTGGCGGCGGCCACATTCTGCCCATCAATGATGATCTCACCACGTATCAGGGGCTCAAATCCCGCAATCATGTTGAGCAGTGTCGTCTTGCCTGCACCGCTGGGGCCAAGCACTGCGCACACTTGTCCGGCAGCCAGCGCAAAGTCCGCCCACAGAAAAAAATCCGGGCGCACAAGTTCCACGCTTTTAAGTTCGATCATTACGTTCGCCCCAATGCTGCGCCAGTGCTGTTAACACGCCGCAGAGCAGCAGCAGCAGCGCTGCCGTGCCCGCCGCGTCTTGGCCGCGATAATGCCCCATCTCGGCCTGCTGCAGGCTGGGCAGCGTGACCAGGCCTTGGTTGCCAAACAGTGTAATGGCCGTAAGGTCGCCCAAACTCGTCACCATAGCCATCAGAAAGCCTTGCGCCAGATGCGGGCTAAGCAATGGCCATTCCACCAGCCGGAAACGCGCCAAACCATTGAGGCCCAATTGCTGGGCCAAACGATCATGCATCGGCGTCACCTTGTGGAAACCACCCGCCATAGCAGCACAAGCAAAGGGCAGCGCCATAAGGGCATTGAGCACAAGGATGAACCCAAAGGTCATGGCAGGGGGCTGCGGCAAACCGCGAACCAAAAGAAACCAACCTGTGGCCATGACTGCAGGCGGCAAAATCATCGCCGCCAGAGACACAAGATGCGAAAGCCCATCATCGGCCCGCGCCAAGGGCCAAGCCAAAAGCATCGCCAACAGGGCTGAGGCAAAGCCAAGAGCCAAGCTGGTCATAAGGGCCTGCAACGTGATCAAAGTGAAATGCAAAGCGCCGAGACCCGAAACCAGAACAGCCACGACGACGGGGCAAACCAGCACGCCTGCAAGGATGATGAGCGCCGCGTTAAGTCGCCGTGCCCATGCTGTCTGCATGGGCCGAAACATCGCCTTGGGCCGTAGCGTGACGGTGAATGAATCCGTATCGAACGCCTTTGCCACAAGCCCGATCAGCATAAGCGACAGGGCCACTTGCACCAATGAGAGTTGCAAAGCGCGCGGGACATCAAAATCCATCCGCAGTGATTGATAGATGGCGACTTCCAATGTCGTGGCCGCAGCGCCACCAAAGCTGAGCGCAATCACAAAACTGGCAGCACAGAGCAAAAACACCAAGGCTGCTGCGCGTGGAATGACCGGACGAAGGGCCGGCCACTCGACATGTTGAAAGGTTCCAAGAGAACCCAGATTAAGCTGCGCGGCCAGCTTGAAGCCTTCATCGGGCGCGCTGACCAGAGCTTGGTAAAACAGCCGCGTGCACATCGGCAGATTGAAAAACACATGGGCCAGGACAATGCCCCAAAAACCATAAAGCGGGATGAGGCCGGGAAACAGCCCTGCATTACCAAACAGGCTGACCAACCCCAACACGGCAACAATCGCAGGCATTGCCATGGGCAGGGCCAGCAGCCGCAAGAACAAGGCCTTGCCCGCAAAGTTCTGCCAAGCCAAAGCCCGCGCCACACCACTGCCAAGCCCGATAGAAAGCAAAGTGGAAAGCACTGCTTGCTTCAGCGTGAAGGCAACAACAGGCCAGATGCCATGATCAGAAAATCGCAGCGGCCCTTGCACCAGCAAGAATTGCAGCAAAGGCACCACACCAAGCGCAACGGCGCAGAGGACCAGCCCCTGCGCCACCCTTGTGCTGGCTGTGATCGGCTTAGCCATTCACCGCTTTGAACCATTCATCAATCCACTCGCGTCGATTTTTGGCCACGTCCTCCGGTATCATCAGCAAAGTCTTTGTGGGCTTCACCAGCTTGCCAAAAGCATCGGGCAGGGGGGCTGTCGTTGCAGACGCGGGCATCATCCAATTGGTCGTGGGAA
>JAYWAB010000146.1:0-14328 GCA_043782835.1 Aestuariivirga sp. | reverse complement strand
TGTATTGCCTGATGCAGGCACCCATTGCCGGAACACTGGCTTTGCTGGCTTATCGGCTGAGCCCCGCAGGCTTCAACATCCTGTCGGGCACTTCGGTTGTCATCATTTATCTGGGCTTGGCAGCACTTTTTGCCGCACAGATTTATGACACTTGGCGCATCAATAAATCGGTGTTCTCTTCGCCCGTTGCACCATTACATAGCTATAAATTCCGCCAAGTGGCTGTGCTTGATTTTGTCTATTGTGTGACTTTTGGTTCAGAGCTTGCCGTGGTTTCGGTTTTGCCGCTGCTGTTTAAGGATATGTTTGGGTTGTCTCTGCCTGTTGCTGGGTTTCTTGGCGCGAGTTTTGGCCTGACAACTTTCTTTGCCAGACCCATCGGTGGCTATCTCAGCGACAAGTTTGGTCGTCGTCGAATGCTGACACTTTGCCTTGCAGGCACTGCGCTTGGCTATTTTGGAATGAGCAACATGGGCCCTGCCACAGGCGTTGTCTTTGCCGTTGTGGCCACCTTCTTCTGTTCGCTTTTTGTGAATGCGGGCAACGGGGCAGTTTATGCCATGTTGCCGATGATCAAACGCAGATTAACGGGACAAATCGCGGGCATGGTCGGCGCTTTTGGCAATGTTGGTGGCGTATTGTTTCTCACCGTCTATGCTGGGTTTGATGCGCAAACGCTGTTTCTTATTGCTGCCATCGGCTCTGTCTTGGCGCTTGCTTTTGTTTGGGCTTTCGTTGAAGACCCGAAGGGACAGATCGCCGAGGAAATGCCTGATGGTACGATCGCGCTCATTAATGTGACATGAGTTCAGACATAAAACTCGAATTCGGCCAATATTCTATTGCGGGGCGAAAGTCTCGCAATGATGATTCATATGGCATCGTTATCCCCGATGGACATATGCTGAGCGCGAAGGGCATAGCCATTGCCATTGCCGATGGCATGTCGAGCAGCGAAGCTGCCAAGGAAGCCAGTGAATGCTGCGTGCGTTCTTTCCTTGAAGACTATTATGCCACACATGAAAGTTGGACGGTGAAACGTTCGGTCGCCACCGTTCTCAAAGCCGTCAACGCCTGGCTTTATGCGCAGGGCCAGAGGCTGGACTTTGAAGGGCGCGGCATGGTGAGCACGTTCTCCGGTATTATCTTCAAATCCGGCATGGCGCATATTTTTCATGCCGGAGACAGCCGTATCTGGCGCTTGCGCGCGAGTACATTGGAACAACTCACAACAGACCACCGCATGAAGTTAGGACGTGGACTTGAACATTTGTCCCGCGCATTCGGCACCAATCAAAATCTTGAGATTGATTACCGCCAGGAGGTTTTAGAAAAAGGCGATGTTTATTTCCTCTCCACGGACGGTGTTCACGACACGATTTCTTCTGCAGAAATAGTGCGGCTCATAAAAGTCGGACTTGCTGAGCCTGAGGCTACGGCCCGAAAGATTGTTGAGGCCGCTTATGAGAAAGGCAGCACCGATAATCTGACCTGCCAAATCATCCATATTCGTGAACCAGGACAGCGCGACGCCCTGGGGCAAAGTGCGGCAGCACTGCAACTGCCTTTTCCGAAATTGATGACCGCTGGTGACATATTAGATGGCTTCAGAATCATCAGGCCCATTCACGAGAGCAGCCGCAGCCAAGTTTATCTGGCGACAGACACTGAAACCCAAGAGACCATCGCGATCAAAACACCTTCGCCCAATTTCAGCGACGATGCCGCTTATATCGAAGGCTTTGCCCATGAGGAATGGGTGGGCCGCCTGGTGAGCAGCCCCAATACCTTGAAAATTCACGAGATCAAAGGGCGGCGATATTTTCTTTACCACGTCACAGAGCATTTTGAGGGCAAGACGCTGCAACAATGGATGTTGGACAATCCAAGGCCTGAGCTTGAAACTGTACGTTCAATTGTTGAGCAGGTTGCCATCGGCCTGCGCGCCATGCACCGCAAAGATATTCTACATCTTGATCTCAAACCCAGCAATGTGATGATCAATGGGCAAGGATTGGTGAAGATCATTGATTTTGGTTCCTCGCGGGCAGCAAGTTGGGCAGATGACAGGCAATCCAACGCAACGGCTGCACCCGCCGGAACAGCGGATTATACTGCGCCGGAAAATATTTTGGGAAAGCCTCCCTCAAATCGATCCGACATATTTTCGCTTGGGGCCATTGCCTATGAAATGATGACGGGCGCGTTGCCCTATGGCAAAGGCTTCAGCAGCGCAGCGATGATCAAAAAAAGCAAGTATGTTTCTGCCACTTGGTTGCGCAAAGAAATTCCATTGTGGATGGACGCCGCTTTGGAAAAGGCTGTTCATATCGACCCCGAGAGACGCACCGATGCCTTATCAGCTTTAACAGCGGATTTACGCAAACCCAACTCGGCGCTCGTTCCCACTCACGTGCGACCGTTGATCGAGAAGAACCCATTGCTACTCTGGAAGTTAATTTCGCTCGGTCTGTTCATTTTGGTGCTTGTTCTGACGTTCAATTTGCGCAGATAGAAGGCAAGCCTTGAACGCATTTCTCGTTCAAAATGCTTCTTCACTCAAGTCCATCATCGGCGCGGCGCCCACGATTACGGCTTGGTGCAAGTCAGCAAGCAAAACACTTTCTCCGAAAGTCGTCGAAAAAACTTTGCCGGCCCGCCTGACAATCTTGGTAAATGTGCTAGTTTCTCTCCAACAACTGTGTCGCAGAAACACAATGGGGAGGACATGATGAAAGGTCTGATGCAAGAATGGCCGCTGCTGGTGCACCGTGTGCTTGATCATGCCGCGCGCTGGCATGGCGAGAGGGAAATCGTTTCCCGGACGGTCGAAGGCCCCATCCACCGTGAAACCTACCGTGACCTTGAGCTTCGTTCCCGGGCACTGGCCAGCGCAGCGCGCGCGAGGCTCCAGATCAAGGAGGGTGATATTGTGGCGACGATGGCATGAAATGGCTATCGCCACATGGAAATCTGGTACGCGATCATGGGACTTGGCGCGGTCGTACACACGCTCAATCCGCGTCTCTTTCTCGATCAACTCAACTTTATCATCAACCATGCAGAAGATCAGTGGGTTTTTACGGACCTGACATTCATTCCCATTTTTGAAAAATTGCAGGCGCAAATTCCAACAGTCAAAGGCTTTGTCATTATGACTGACGTTGCGCATATGCCGGAAGCTACCACGCTCAAAAATTTGATCTGTTATGAAGAGTTGGTTGAACAGGGTGACATCGGCTTGCAATGGCCACGGATTGATGAAAACACTGCTTGTGGTCTTTGCTATACGAGCGGCACGACGGGCAAACCCAAAGGCGTTCTTTACTCGCATCGCTCCAATGTTTTGCATGCGATGTCGATGCAGTTTGCTGACACGCAGGCGATCAGCAGTGCTGATCGTGTTTTGCCCATTGTGCCGATGTTTCATGCCAATGCATGGGCCTTGGCATTTTCAGCGCCGATGGCGGGTGCGGCCTTGGTAATGCCCGGTTCAAAGTTGGACGGTGCTTCGGTCTATGAACTTCTAACGACAGAGCGGGTCACGTTTTCTGCAGCGGTTCCAACTATCTGGCTGATGCTGTTGCAGCATCTGGAACAAGATGCAACGCGTCAGCTGCCAAACCTCAAGCGCGTCGTGATCGGTGGATCAGCCTGCCCAGAATCCATGATGCGAGCATTTACCGAAAAATACGGTGTTGAAGTGCTGCACGGCTGGGGCATGACAGAGACCAGCCCTGTTGGGTCCATCAGCCAGATCAAGGGCTCAATGGCGCATCTCAACGCCGAAGAAAAATGGAAGCAGCGCGCCAAACAAGGCAGGCCGCAGTTTACTGTCGAGATGAAAATAACGGATGATCTGAACCAGGCGCTGGCACATGATGGAAAAGTGTTTGGCCAACTCAAAGTGCGCGGACCCGCCATTTCATCTGCCTATTTCAAAGGTGATGGTTCAGCGGCCTTTGATAGTGATGGATGGTTCGAAACAGGCGACGTTGCCACGATTGATGATTGGGGCTTTATGCAGATCACCGATCGCTCGAAGGATGTTATCAAATCTGGCGGCGAATGGATTTCATCCATCGAACTTGAGAATGTTGCGACGGGATGTGCTGGTGTCGCCGAAGCCGCAGCTATCGGTCTGTCCCATTTAAAATGGGATGAAAGGCCGCTGCTCATTATCGTCAAAAAACCGGGCGCCGAAGTTTCCAAAGAACAGGTGATGGCGCATTTGACTGGCAAAATTGCCAAATGGTGGCTTCCAGATGACATCGTCTTCGCTGATCAAATTCCCCACACCGCAGCTGGGAAAATTTCGAAACTGCAGCTGCGCGAGACTTTCAAAGATTATCGCTGGCCGATGCCTGAATCCTGAATGTAAATTCTCATCATTACGCCACGGAAACCAATGCTATATGGCCGCTATTCCATAAGCCGCCGCCAGCACTTCGACGATGTGGCGGACAGGTATTTGCGAGCCGCTTTGCAGCTGGGTGATACAGCCGATGTTTCCGGTGGCGATGACTTGAGCTTGCAAAGCGTTGAGCCTAGTCACCTTCTTGTCGCGCATTTGGGCAGATAGTTCTGGCTGGAGGATATTGTATGTGCCGGCCGAACCACAGCAGAGATGTGCGTCCTCAGGTTCCACAACTTCATGTCCGGCTCGGCGGAGTAACTGTTGGGGAATGGTCTTGATCTGCTGGCCGTGTTGGATTGAACAGGCGGCATGATAGGCGACGCGGTCCTTGCCCTTGCCTTGTGGCAGAGCGAGTGTTGCTAGGAATTCTGTGATGTCTTTTGCTTTGGCGCTGATGGCTTTGGCCTTCTCGGCATAAGTGGGTTCATCCTTGAACAAGAAGCCATAGTCTTTGATCGTCGTGCCGCAGCCTGAGGCCGTGATGACGATCGCATCAGCGCCGGCCGCCGTCCATTGATCAATCATGCGGCGGGCGCGGGCTTTGGCATCTTGTTCTTTGCCCATGTGATGGGTGAGCGAGCCGCAGCAGACCTCGCCAGCAGTGACGATGACGTCATAGCCCAAATGATTGAGCAGCTTGATCGTGGTCGCATTGATCTCCGGGGCCAACACACTTTGCACGCAGCCGTGCAGCAAGGCGACGCGGCCTTTGCGCGGGCCTTGCGCGGGATAGGTTCCGGGACCGCCTATTTGCGTGGGGCGCGGCAGATGTGCAGGCGCCAGATCAAGCGCGGCTTTGACGCGGCCCGACGTCAGCGGCGTTGCGCGTTTGACGAGACGCGCAACAATCAATGACAGGCGAAATAGTTTCGGGCGCGGCATGATATAGGCCAAGACGTGACGCAACAGGCGTTCGAACAGCGGACGGCGATAGGTCTCTTCAATATGTTCGCGGGCGTGATCGACCAGATGCATGTAGTTCACGCCGGAAGGGCAGGTCGTCATGCACGACAAGCACGAAAGACAGCGATCAATATGCGTGACGACTTCCTTGGTAGCAGGCTTGGCTTGCTCCAGCATTTCCTTCATCAGGTAAATGCGGCCACGTGGGCTGTCATTCTCATCGCCGAGCAAGACATAGGTGGGGCATGTGGCCGTACAGAAACCACAATGCACGCATTTGCGCAGGATCTCGTCAGCGACAGCGAGTTTCGGGTCAGCCAGTTGGTCGAGCGTGAAGAATGTCTGCATTCAGATATTCCGATACATGCGGCCGGGGTTGAACAGGCCTTTGGGATCGAAGGCCTGCTTGACGCGCGAAGTTAAAGCGGCCAGGGGCGGCGGCAAGGGTTGGAACACCTCACACTTGGCGCGGGTTTCAGAGTCAGCGCGAAACAGCATGGCGTGGCCTGGTGCGGCAGCCTGCCGAATGGCAGCACTTTGGTTCGTGCCAGATTCGTGCGCAAGCCAGATCAGGCCACCACCCCAATCCAAGAGGTGTTGGAAGGCGAATTGCGTTTTGAGTTGGGCAATCACACGCGGTGCTTCGTGCGGCGCAACGGAGATGCGCCAGACGTGATCTTCCGGTTTTGCGGCGAGGGCTTCGACATCGCGGATGCTCATCCACAGCTCCGCAGAGTTCTTTGCATCCAAAGGCACAGAGGGTGATGATATAAGATTGGCCAACTTGTCGCGGCGATAGATGATTGATGCGGGAATGCCTTCAAGACGCAAAGCTACGCCGCGCCCGGGTAAATAGGCCGCGGCAGAGACTTCGTATTGCGATTGCAGCCCTGCTGTCAACAGTGCCAATGCTGCCGTTTCGTCGACTGCGGGTGCAAGCAAGGTTATTTCGGATTCTGGCCGTGGTAAAACTTTGAAGATGATCGACGTGAAAGCCGCTAGCGTCCCGCAAGAGCCCGCCATCAGGCGCGGCACATCATAGCCTGTAACGTTCTTTACAACACGGGCTCCTGATTTGAAAATCTCGCCACGACCATTCACTGCTTTCATGCCCAAAACATGATCACGCGCCGCACCTGCCTTGATGCGGCGCGGGCCGGAGAGATTGCAGGCCAGCACACCGCCCAATGTTCCTGCATGTTTTGTGCCGAGAAGTTTTGAGAAGTCCGGCGGCTCGAATGCCAGCATCTGGTTTTTGCTTGCAAGAAGCTTTTGAATGTCTCTCAACTTTGCGGCAGCGCCGACATCCAGAATTAGTTCTTCGGGTTCATAAGCAAGAATTGTATTGAAGGCGGAAAGGTCGAGCAGCTGTGAACCCATGGGCCGCCCTAGGCTGCACTTTGTACCCGTGCCAACAAGTTCGAAAGTTGCTGTGGCGGATTTTACAATATCAGCGAGTTCTTTTTCCGTTTTGGGCTTTGGCATTTAGAATCTCGGCAAATCGGGGAATGGAATATTTCCGCCGTGCACGATCACCCTGCCCATTTCGGCGCAGGCGTGAAGCGTGGGAAAAACCTTGCCGGGGTTGAGCAGGCTTTTAGGATCAAAGGCGCATTTGATTTTGAGTTGCTGATCAAGATCAACTTCCGAGAACATCTCGGGCATAAGTTCGCGCTTTTCAACGCCAACGCCATGCTCGCCCGTGAGCACGCCGCCGACTCTCACGCAGAGGCGGAGAATATCTGCACCAAATTCTTCTGCACGTTGCAGCTCGCCTTCCTTGTTGGCGTCGAAAAGAATCAACGGATGCAAGTTGCCATCGCCGGCGTGAAAAACATTTGCTACCGCCAAGCGATGTTTCTTTGACAGCTTGGCCATGCCTTCAAGAACTTCGGGCAATTTCTTACGAGGGATGGTGCCATCCATGCACATATAATCTGGTGAGATACGACCCACGGCGGGAAAGGCTGCCTTGCGCCCGGCCCAGAAAGCGAGGCGCTCGTCTTCTGAGGTCGAGGCCCGCAAGCTGTTGGCTTTGTTGGCCATGGCAATTTTTTCGACGCTGGCGACCAACTGGTCTACTTCGGCCTGTGGGCCATCAAGCTCAACGATCAGCAAGGCTTCCGCATTCAGTGGATAGCCCACTTTCACGAAGGCTTCGGCAGCGTGGATGGCGGGCCTGTCCATCATCTCCATGCCGCCGGGGATGATACCTTGCGAGATCACGTCGGCCACGCATTGACCGGCAGATTTGCTCGATGGAAAGCCGATGAGTAAAGCGCGGGCAGTCTCAGACCTAGGGATGATGCGCAGAGTGACTTCGGTGATCACGCCGAGCAGGCCCTCGGATCCCGTCATCAGAGCGAGTAGATCATAGGCCTCGCTATCGAGATGCTTGCCACCGAGATGGATCACTTCACCCGTGATCAAAACCATTTCGAGGCCCAAGATATTGTTGGTGGTGAGGCCATATTTCAGGCAGTGCACACCGCCGGAATTTTCGGCAACATTGCCGCCGATAGTGCAGGCGATTTGTGAGGATGGGTCTGGCGCGTAGTAAAAGCCACGGCTTTCGACCGCCTTGGTAATGGCGAGATTGGTAACGCCGGGCTGGGTGACGACGCAGCGGTTGGCAAAATCCGTTTCCAAAATGCGATTGAATTTCGCCATGCCCAGAAGAATGCCATCTTCCAGCGGAAGCGCGCCGCCTGAGAGCGATGTGCCGGCACCACGCGCCACGATCTTGATATTGTTCGCATGGGCATATTGCAAGATGGCCGAAACCTGCGCGGTGTCTTCTGGCAGCACGACGAGCATGGGCAGTTGTTTGTAAGCCGTAAGGCCATCGCTTTCATAGGGACGCATAGCCGTGGCACTGTCGATCACATGGGCGGGCTTTACGATCAAGCGCATGGCCGTAGCGATCTCTGCCCGACGTGCGAGGACGGCTTGATCTGGTTCCGGCATTCGTAACATCAGTGCATCCTTTGGCCCGCCACATAGGTGGCGGCGATGGCGCGATCATCGCCCAAAAGGGCCAGAGCAAACAAGACATCTTCGAGTGAATTCGAAAGTGCATGGCGGGCGGCCAGAACGGGCGTGGCCTCCGGGTCTAACACAATCACATCGGCAAATTTGCCGACATCGAGGCTTCCGGTTTCGTGCGCAATGTTCAAGATCTTGGCATTGCCGAGGGTGGCCATATGGAAGAGCTCTGCGGCTTTGAGTTTCAAACCACAAAGCATCTGCACTTTGTAGGTCTCGCCCAAGGTTTGCAGTATGGAGAAGCTGGTGCCGCCGCCCACATCCGTGGCGATGCCGATGTTTAGGCGCTTTAACTTGTTCATGGACATCATGCCTGAGCCGAGAAAGTTGTTCGACGTTGGGCAATGCAGCACACTGGCCCCGGCTTCAGAAAGGCGCGTGACTTCGCTTTCTGAAAGATGAACGCCATGGGCAAAGCGGCTTTGCGCGGTGAGGAGGCCAAAGCGTTCATAGATGGCGGTATAATCGCGATCATTCGGGAAGAGGGTTTTGACGCGGGCAATTTCGGCTGCACTCTCCGAGAGGTGCGTCTGCATCAGTGCGCCTTCGCAATCTTGCAGAATCTCGCCGGCCAGTTTCAACTGTTTCTCGCTTGAGGTGATGGCAAAACGTGGCGTGACGGCGTGGCGCAAACGCCCTTTGCCGTGGAAGGCCTTGTGCAGGGCCAGCGTATCACGCGCGGATAGTTCGGCTTCATCTTCGACAGCTGGTGTGCCGTTGCGGTCCATCATTGTCTTGCCCGTGATCAAGGCCATGTTGCATTTGGCGGCGGCGGCGAAGAGCGCCTCAGCGCAAACCTTGTGTGAGGAGCAAAAGGCCATCGCGCTGGTCGTGCCGTTGCTAAACAGGCGTTCGAGAAAGATCGCCGCTGCGCCTTCGGCATAAAGCTTGTCGGCATAACGTGCTTCCTCCGGGAACGTATAACGCGCCAGCCAGTCGAGTAGATCCGTCGCTGCTGCGGCCAGCATGCGATATTGCGGAAAGTGAATATGGGCGTCGATGAAGCCTGCCAACAGGAGCTTGGTGTCGAAATCGTCGACAGGCGCTGAATTAAAGGCTTGTGGCAGGAGGCTTAACGGCCCGCGCCAGAGGATCGTGCCATCATCGCCAATCACTAAGGCACCGCGTGTTTCATGGGTGATGAGCTGTGGCGTTTGGCCGAAAGCGACGAGTTGACCTTTCAAGACGCGCGTCATACCTGCACTCGGTCTTCCAGTCGGAAGCGAATGATGCGGCAGACTTGGGTTAGCGCAGTTTGAAATTCTTCTTCCGCCGAGTGGTGGAGGCGTTGTTCAAAACCCTGCAAGATTTGATGTTTGGTAGCCCCCTTCACGGCGAAGATGAAGGGGAATTGGTTCTTGGCCTTGTAGGCGTGATTCAGCTTGGTGAATAGCACAAACTCTTCGGTTGAAAGCGTGTCGAGGCCCGCGCCTTTTTGTTCTCGCGTTGAATCGGCCGTGAGCCTCGCCCTCGTGGCGAGATCGGGGTGGGCGCGCAAAAGCTGAAGTTGCTCGGGCTTTTCGGCTCGCATCACTGCCTCAGAAAAGGCTTCAATCATCGCAACACGTGTGGCGAAGGGCCTTGATGCCAAGGCCCGCTGCGCCACCCATGGTGAGTGTTCGGCAATTTCGCCAAAAGCCTTTTCAAACTCTTCCGACGAAAGTTTATTCACTTCAGCGAGATTCATTTGAGGCCCGCGATCCATGCGCCGAGCTTGGCGCGTTCGTCATCAGTCATGCCCGTCTTGTTGCCCAGGGGCATGGCTTTGTTGCGCACGGCTTGGGTTTCAATCTGGATGGCATAGCGTTTCATGTCCGCGATTGTGGAGAACATGATGCCCTTTGGGGCTTGTTTGATCGTTGCATCCGTCGGCACGGCGGCGTGGCATTGCACACAGTGGGTTTGCACGATCGCGAAAGCTTCAACGTCACTGACTTTCACACTTGAAACGAGTGTATTGGAAGGCGTCGTCATCATCACCGCGCCCGTGAGCGTCACTGCGATCACGGGAATTGTCCAACCAATTTCACTCATGTCGTCGCCCACTTCATGGCGCAGGAGTGCGTGCCGCGCCACGCCACCGCCCAACACGATAAGACCCACCAAGGCCCAGGCCTGCGGATGGCCGGTGATGATAGCATAGTGGTTGCTGGTCATCATGAAGAGCACGGGTAAAGTGAGATAGGTGTTGTGAAGCGAGCGCTGTTTGCCCGTAACCCCATATTTGGGATCAGGCAGTTCGCCTTTGAGCAGCGACGCGGTGATCTTGCGCTGGTTGGGAATGATGACAGCAAAAACATTGGCTGCCATGATCGTGCCAATGAAGGCCCCAATGTGGATGAAGGCCCCGCGGCCGGAGAAGATGTGAGAGAAGCCGTAAGACGCAGCGAGGATCAGGAGATAGATACAGATCGCCAGCCAGCCCGTATGTTTGCCGATAGGCGAGCGGCAGAGCACGTCATAGAAGAACCAGCCTGCCGCCAGCGAAACAATTGAAGTGGCAATCGCCTGCCATGGCAACATGGGATGAATGGATGGGTCAATCAGATAAGAATCAGCCTGCACATAATATTGAATGATGAGCAGCAGAAATCCGGTGATCCAGGTGAGATAGGCCTCCCATTTAAACCAGATCAGATCGGGCGGAAGATTATCAGGCGCAGAGAGATATTTCTGCACATGATAAAAACCGCCGCCATGGACTTCCCAAGCCTCGCCCGCCACACCCCTGGGCAAGGCTGTGTCTTTCTTCAGCGAAAGATCAAGGGCCACAAAATAAAAGGACGTGCCGATCCAGCTGATGCCCGCAATAAGATGGCCCCAGCGCGTCAAGATATTCAGCCATTCGAGGAGGAAGGGATCCATTGAAGTTCCTTTGTCGTCCTCGCCCGTTTCTTTAACGGGAGAGGAAGGGACCCATCGCACTTGCGATGGGGAGGTGAGGGATCACGCTTTCTGTGTTCCCCCTCATCTTTCCCAACCCGCCAAGGCGCGATGGGCCCCTGTCTTCTCCCGTTGAAGAAACGGGAGAAGACGTATTATGTTTACTGCGGCAGCTTGTCGTCGATGCCTTTAACGTACCAATTCGTGCCAAGAATATCGCCAGCCGGGATGGGTTTGCCCGGTTCGCCGATGGTTGACCCATCCTGTTTCGTGATCGGGCCAGTGAAAGGTTCGAGCTTGCCTGACTTGATGTCGTCATACGTCTTTTGGGCGAGAGCCTTCACGTCGTCCGACATATTGGTGAATGGAGCCAAGACCACGGTGCCTTCGGCCATGCCGTCCCAGCTCTGCTCGCTCTTCCATGAGCCATCCAAAACCTGCTTGACGCGGCGGACGTAATAAGGCCCCCAATTATCAACATTGGCGGTGAGCTGCGCTTTTGGACCGAACTTGATTTGATCCTGTGCTTGCCCAAACGCAAATTTTCCCTGTTCTTGCGCAACCGCCATTGGGGCAGCCGAATCGGAATGTTGTGCGATCACATCGGCGCCCTGACTGATGAGGACCTTTGTTGCATCGCCTTCCTTGCCCGGATCAAACCACGAGTTGATCCAGATTATTTTCAACTTGAAGTTTGGATTCACACTTTGCGCACCGAGCATGAAAGAGTTGATGCCCATGACAACTTCAGGAATTGGAAATGTCGCAATGTAACCAGCTGTTCCGGTCTTGGACGTTTTGGCGGCGAGCAATCCCTGCACGTAACGGCCCTGATAAAACTTGGCGTTATAGGTTGTAACGTTTGGTGCGGTTTTGAAACCTGTGGCGTGCTCAAACTTCACGTCAGGATATTTGGCGGCCACTTGCAGCGTCGGTTCCATATAACCAAACGATGTTGCGAAAATGATCTTGCAGCCATCGCGGGCTAGCCGCTCAATCGGGCCAGCGGCATCGGCTTCAGCGACATTTTCAACATAGACTGTCTCAACTTTGTCGCCCAACTCTTTCTCGACTTGTTTGCGGCCGACGTCGTGACCAAAAGTCCAACCCGCGTCACCAATGGCACCGAGATAGACCCAGCAAGCCTTGACTTTGTCTGCCGCGTGGGCCGACGTTCCGCCCAGAGCCATTGCGGCAAGGGCAGCGGTAATGAGTAGCTTCTTCATCTGTTTATTCCCCGTTAGACATTATCGATCCGCCACGAATGCTTGTCCAAGGCAAGCTGGCGTATTGGCGCGCAGAAGGCGCTTATTGCGAGAGATCACCACAAGTGCCACCACTGTGACAAGATAGGGCGTGCAAGAAAGCAGCTGCGAAGGGATTCCCCAGGCAAAAGTTTGCACGGTGAATGAAAAAATAGATATTGTGCCAAATAAATAGGCACCAAAAAGCAACCTTTTAGGCAGCCAAGTGGCAAAGACGACCAGTGCCAAAGCAATCCAGCCGCGGCCTGCTGTCATATTTTCAACCCACTGGGGGGTGTCGGCAATCGAAAGATAGCCCCCCGCCAGACCCGCACAGGCCCCGCCGAAAGCCACGCAGGCATAGCGCAAGCCAATGACCGAAAAGCCCATGGCGTGGGCGGAGGTGTGGTTGTCTCCCACGGCACGGACCATGAGACCGAGCCTGGTGCGGAAGAGAACCCATGAGACGACGGCTGTCAGAACGAAGGACATCACGATCAAAATATTGAAGCCATAAAAGCTGGGCAGGCGCTGGATCGGCTGGCCGACAAAACTTTCCCCGATGAGCGATGAGAGGCCGACACCCAGTAAAGTGATCGCAAGCCCTGTCGCCACCTGATTGGCGAGTAGCGTGAGGGTGAGAAAGCCAAAGAGCAGCGACAGCAATGCGCCACCAAGTATGGCGGCGAGAATACCGATATAGGGATTGCCAGACAGGAACGTTGCGACAAAGCCTGTGACTGCGCCGATAATCATCATGCCTTCAACACCAAGATTGAGCACACCGGACCGCTCCACCACCAACTCGCCCAAAGCGGCAATCAGCAGCGGCGTTGAGGCCGCGACGATGGTGATGGCAATCGCGTAAAAAGAACCCGCATGGCTGACGAACCAGTTGGCGATTGCATAAAACTGATCCATCACTTTTGCCTGCCCAAAGTGATGCGGTAAAGGATCAATGTATCGCAGGCGAGAACGAAGAAGAGCAACACGCCTTGAAACACTTTGGCGATCTTATCGGGGATATGCAAAGTGGTTTGCGCAGCTTCGCCGCCGATAAAGGTGAGCGCCAAAAGCAGCCCGGCCAGAATTGCGCCGACCGGATTGAGCCTGCCCAAGAAAGCGACGATGATGGCCACAAAGCCGTAGTTGGGCTCATAGGGTGTTTGCAACTGGCGGCCGACACCCATGACATCGGAAGCGCCTGCAAGGCCTGCCAATGCGCCGGAAACCGTGAAGCAGAAATAAACGGCTTTGTCGGCGCTGAAGCCCGCAAAGCGCCCGGCGCGGGGTGCTGTTCCCAGTGTGCGTAGCTCAAAGCCTTTCATCATGCGCAGCACCATAAAGCCCAGCGCCAGCGCTAAGATCACAGCCAGCAAAGCGCCCAGATGGATGTCGCCCCAGCTGGGTAGAACTTGCCAACCGGCGAAGTTCACTGTTTTTGGAAAGTTGTGGCCCTGCGGATCGCGCAGAGGCCCGCGCACCAGCCAGTCGAAAACGAGGCGGGCAACATAGACCAGCATCAAGGACGTGAGGATTTCATTGGCGTGGAATTTGACTCTCAAAACGGCAGGAACGAGGCCCCAGACCATGCCGCCGATCACCCCCAGAAGCAACATGACGACCATCACTTCCGGCGTCTGCCAGGAGGGAAAAAATACAGGCACCAGACCTGCTGCCAAAGCGCCCATGACGAATTGGCCTTCCGCGCCAATGTTCCAGACATTGGCCTGATAAGAAATCGCCAGACCCGCCGCCATCAAAACCAAGGGTATGGCCTTGACGATCAGTTTTTCACGCGACCATTCATCCGTCATCGGCTGGATGAAATAAACA
>JAYWAB010000145.1:0-13239 GCA_043782835.1 Aestuariivirga sp. | reverse complement strand
AGTTTATTTCGAAGCCATGGCTGCGGCATTGGCGGCGGGCAAGCAGGTTCTGCTGCTGCTGCCGGAGATTGCCTTGACGGCACCCTTCATTGCCCGCGTGGAGCGGCGTTTTGGATGCGAACCGGCGCAATGGCATTCTGAACTGCGGCCACGTGAGCGGGAACGTGTGTGGCGCGGGGTTGCTTCGGGTGAGGCGCGCATTGTGGTGGGCGCGCGGTCGGCGCTGTTTCTGCCCTGGGCCAATCTTGGACTTGTGGTTGTCGATGAAGAACATGAGAGCGCTTACAAACAGGACGAAGGTGTGCCCTATCATGCCCGCGACATGGCCGTGCTTTATGGTGTGTTGGGGAAGTTCCCCGTGGTGCTGTCCTCAGCCACGCCCTCGCTTGAAAGCCTCGTCAACGTCGATCGCGGGCGTTACGATGTCGTGAAATTGAAAGACCGGCACGGGCGACCAGAGCTTCCGGAAACGTCGCTCATCGACATGACGGCGGAAAAATTGGAAGCGGGGCAATGGCTATCGCCGCGCTTGATCGCCGATGTGGCGACGGCATTACAGGCGGGCGACCAGGCGCTGCTGTTTCTTAACCGGCGCGGCTTTGCGCCGCTCACACTTTGCCGCGCCTGTGGGCATCATTTGAACTGCCCGGATTGTGCGGCGGCGATGGTGGAGCATCGCTTTCGCAAACAGTTGCAATGCCATCATTGCGGGCATGTGGAGCCTGTGCCCAAGGCCTGTCCCTCATGTGGTGCAGAGGGCAAGATGGTACCCGTTGGCCCCGGCATTGAGCGGCTGGCGGAGGAAGCTGTGAGATTGTTTCCATACGCGCGCATGGCCATTCTTTCCAGCGATCTTTCACGCGGACAGATGTTGCGCGATACATTGCGCGGCATTGAAGAAGGTGAATTCAATCTCGTGTTGGGCACGCAGCTGGTGGCCAAGGGGCACCATTTCCCGCATCTGACGCTGGTGGGTGTGGTGGATGCTGATCTGGCGCTGGAGTCATCAGACCCGCGCGCAGGTGAACGCACTTGGGCCTTGCTGGCGCAAGTGGCCGGGCGGTCTGGGCGCGGGGCCAAGCCGGGGCGGGCTTTGGTGCAGACTTACTTACCACAGCATCCGTTGATGAAGGCTTTGGCGCGGGGAGACCGCGATACTTACCTTGAAGGCGAGAAACGCATTCGCGAAATTGCAGGGCTGCCGCCGCATGGGCGGCTGGCGGGAATTGTTATTTCCGGCAAGGACGCGAATGAAACATTTCGCTTTGCGCGGGATGTGGCACAGGCTGCACCTCCCGCTGAAGGCATTCAAGTTCTGGGGCCGGCACCAGCACCTATCGCCATGGTTCGCGGGCGGCATCGGTTTCGGTTGCTGGTCAAGGCGCAACGCGAAGTGAACTTGCAGGCCTTTCTGGGCGCGTGGCTGAAGGACGTGAAGCTGAAGGGATCACTCAATTTGCAGTTGGACGTGGACCCGTATAATTTTCTTTAGCGTCCTCTCCCGTTGAAGAAACGGGAGAGGACGCCTAATAAAACCGCCACTCTATTCTGTTGCGATAGGTTCTGCCGGGGCGGAGGATTGAGCTGGGGAAGTTTGCGTGGTTTGGCGCATCGGGCAGGTTTTGCGGTTCGATGGCGATGGCTTGGTGTTGATGCAAGGGTGCACCCTTGCCGGGGAACTTTTCGTTCCAATGGATGGCCGTGTAAAACTGAATGGCGCATTCCGTGGTCCAGACTTCCATGCGGCGGCCGGATTTCGGATCGCGCATCGTTAAGCACTGTTTCATCGCCCCGCGCTTTCCATCCAGCACGAAACAATGGTCATAGGCTTGGTTCACCGCGCGCAGTTTGCGGAAATCAAACTCTGTGCCTGCGACGGGAGGGAGTTCACCGTTCGGCAGCAGGTTTTTGTCGGTGATCAAATAGCGTGAGGCACTCATCTGCACTTCTTGGGCGAAGGCTGAATCCTTGCCTGCGCTTGGCCCGCTGAGATTCCAATAGGCGTGATTGGTCAGGTTGATGACCGTGGGTTTTGAAGTGGTGGCGGTGAGTTCGGCCCAGAGCACATTGCCGGTGACGCCATAGACCGCATTGGCGCGCAGCTCACCGGGAAAGCCCTGATCGCCATCCGGGCTCGTCAGCGTGAAATGAATTTCATTGCCGCGCTTGTGTGAGGCCCAGAGCTGGCTGCCGAAACCCTTTGGCCCGCCGTGGAGCTGGAAGCCTTCACGATTGGGAACAAGTTTGACCAGTTCTCCATCCAATGTGTATTGCGACCCAGAAATACGCCCTGCGTGGCGGCCGCAGGTGACACCAGCGGAATTATCCCACGACTCATGTGCTTCGTTCAAAGGGGTGCCGAAGACGACATCGACACCGTCCACTTCAAGGGCCTGAAGCCTTGCGCCGAAGTCTGAGAAGGTGGCTTTGAGGGCGGGGGATTTGATCGTTTTCATTAGTGATTATCCCGTGGAATGCCCATGGTTTTGGCAATGCGCTGGAATTTGGTAGAGCCTTTGATGATCATGCCCTGGGCCAATTGTTCTGTGGTGTTGCGGAAGATTTCCTGCCACGGGGTTTGGGCTTCGGGAACCTTGAAGCCACCATTCTTTTCCAGCTCGGCTTTGCGTTTGGCCAGTTCCTCTTTCGAAACGAGCATGTTGCAATCGCCATTGTTTAAATCGATGCGCACCATGTCGCCATTTTTCAAAAGCGCCAAGCCGCCGCCAGCGGCTGCTTCGGGCGAGGCATTCAAAATTGAAGGCGAACCCGATGTGCCTGATTGCCTGCCATCGCCGACACAAGGCAGAGAGCGAATGCCTTTTTCCAGAAGATAATTTGGCTCGCGCATGTTGACGACTTCGGCCGCACCGGGGTAGCCCAGCGGACCCACACCACGGATGAAGAGGATGGTGTTTTCATCCACCGCTAATTTCGGATTGTCGATATTGGCGTGATAATCCTCTGGCCCGTCAAAGACGACGGCCTTGGCTTCGAAGGCGTTCAAGTCTTTCGGGTTGGACAGATAGCGCTTGCGGAATTCTTCTGAGATCACGCTGGTTTTCATGATGGCAGAATCAAACAAATTGCCATGCAGCATTTTGAAGCCCGCGTTCTTTTTGATTGGGTCTTTGAACTCACGGATGACTTTGCGGTTCCACGAGAACTTATCTGTGCAATTCTCACCGATGGTTTTGCCATTGGCGGTCATACAGTTTTCGTGAATCCGCTTGGCACTGATCAGTTCGGCGACCACAGCGGGCACACCGCCGGCGCGGTGATAATCTTCACCCAGATATTCACCAGCGGGTTGAAGATTGACCAATAGCGGCAAATCTTGGCCAAAGGTTTCCCAGTCTTTTACTTCGAGCTTGATGTCGAGCAGGGCGGCAATGCCGTTCAAATGATTGGGTGCGTTGGTGGAGCCGCCGATGGCGGTGTTGACAGCAATGGCATTTTCAAAGGACTTGCGCGTCATGATCTTTGAAGGCGTTAATTCTTCGGCCACCATTTCGACAATGCGCCGGCCTGTTTCATAAGCCATCTGGCCGCGTTCACGATAAGGCGCTGGGATGGCGGCATTGCCGGGAAGGCACATCCCCAATGCTTCAGCCAGCGAGTTCATCGTAGTAGCTGTGCCCATGGTGTTGCAATAGCCCGTGGAAGGTGCCGATGTGGCGACGAGATCGATGAATTCCTTGTAGTTGATTTCGCCCGTCGCATATTTTTCGCGCGCCATCCAGACGATAGTGCCAGAGCCGGTGCGCTGGCCTTTGTAATCACCATTCAACATGGGGCCAGATGAAAGTGCGATAGCCGGAATATCGACTGTGGCTGCTGCCATCAAACAAGCGGGCGTGGTTTTGTCACAGCCGATGGTGAGAACAACGCCATCCAGGGGATAGCCATAAAGCACTTCAACCAGTGAGAGGTAAGCAAGGTTGCGGTCCAGCGATGCTGTCGGGCGTTTGCCGGTTTCTTGAATGGGATGAATGGGAAACTCCAGCGGCACACCGCCTGCCGCAATGATGCCATCACGCACGCGTTTCACCAATTCCAAGTGCACGCGGTTGCAAGGACTAAGGTCGCTACCCGTCTGGGCAATGCCGATGATGGGCTTGCCGCCCTGCAGCTCATTCTGGGTGAAGCCATAGTTGAGATAGCGCTCCAGATACAACGCCGTCATATCGGCATTGTCGGGGTTGTCGAACCAATGTTGTGAGCGCAGTTTCAGTGGCTTGCTTGGGGTTTTGGTCATGGGAATCTCTGCTCAGGGGCTTGGTTTCAATTGTCACACAATAGAGGGCAATTGATGCGAGGTCCATGCTCTATGTAGGCAATAGTCATAGCTGCGTGTTGACCCACAAAAATTGCAGATCTGTGTTGCTGTCCATGCGTAACGACTGCCTAAAATCTGCCATAAAATTGACTCAAATAGAACGCTCGGGGTTCTGTTATCGGCGTAGTGTTTACATCATGTCCAAGTTCAGAAACGTGCAGTTTGTTGTGGCGACGGCAAGTTCGACGCTGTTCCTTTTGGAAAAATCGGACGAAGCTGCTTTTTTATCACGGGCAAATCAATTGCAAAGGCGCTTTGCCTTTGCCACCCGGGTTTGTGAACCCACACCCATCTCACGCTATGAGCTGTCGCCTCTGACGGTTGCGGGCGCATAAGTCAGAGGCACTTTTGGTGATGGCGGGCAAATGTCAGTGAGCTGATCGCTCATAGGCGTTCCCGTGCGACTACTCTCAAAAACAGGACTCCAAGACTGATCGAGATCGGGGAGACTTTCCAGATTGACTGGCGAAGGCTCTTTGTACGGGGATCAACTTGTCAATTAACAGGAGTCAATTATGAGAAACGTTAAAACACTTTTCGGCATCTCGGCATTGGCGGCAATCGCAGTCACTGCCTTCCACCTCAACACCACTTCAGCCAGTGCCGCAGCGAGTTGCGGCACCAAGTCGGAGTGCGCCTGTCAGGTCGCTCTCGACACCGGCAGCAGGGGTGCCTTGCAGATGTTCCTGCGACGCTATCCACATGCGAGCACGGCATGCAATGCGAGCGATTCCACCGCGCTCATTGAGAATCGGTTTGTTTCTGCGCCAACAATTGGCGGCGCTACGCCTCCAGTCGTGCCAACTTCCAGCGGCGGCAGCAGTGGTGGCGGTGACGGCGGTGGTGACCACGATCACCACGGCCACCACGGTGGCGGAGACCATGGTGACCACGGCGAACATGGTGACCACGGAGACCGTGATGATCATCGCCATCACGATGATGACCACAAGAAAGTTGTCGCTGAATAGCGAATTCGTACAACTTTTGCAGTGATTTATACTGTGAAGTGGGCTTTCTCTAACGCACCAACAGACTGCCGGAGGCTTGAATTCCGGCAGTCATCTGCGGCGAATGAGCGACAGTTTGATTTAGCGGCTGGCGAAGGTCGGGCAGGTTTTGACGAACTGGCTGGCATAGCCATAGTTCATCGTCATCAGCTGGCGCGACAGGCCGTGATTATGGCCGATCCAAGCGCGAACCCAACCAGGGTATTTGCGCATCAGATAGTTTTGGGCCACGTGTTCGGCACGCGCAGGAACGCCAGATGGTGAGTGGAACCTGAAGTAGGCACCGGGAGCCACGCAGATCTGCCGTGATGGCAGGCCCAGAAAGAGTGTGCAGGCTGAATCGCAACGGCCAGTGAATTGCAGGCTTGTGCCAGAGCTGCGGTAGCCTGCGGCATCGGCGGCGAAGGCGGCAATATTGCCGCCGGAATTGTTGGAGATCAAAACGACCGGTCGGGAACCATCACCCAGACCGAATGCTGTTGCTTGGGTTGAAAACAACCCACAGGTCAATAGAGCGACACAGGCCACAAGCCTGTGCTTCGTGCGAAGAAGCATGACATACCCCTCAAAGGCCCCGAGGGGCATACCATCCAAGCCTTAACTATTGGTTAAGGATTGGTCTGTCCAAGCTATTTTTTGGTGCCGTTCTTCTTCTATCATTATGTATCAGAAGGAAAATTTGACTGTTTGGACGAATTTAGATGGTTTAACGACCTTTTTCGGTTTCGATAAACCCATCAAATGCCGCGAGGAAATGTTCCCGGATGTGGGTTTTTTCGTTGAGGATTTCGTGGTTTGATTCAGCGATGGTGATGGAGCTGAAACCCGGGGCGCGGGCCAGAAAGGCGCGTGTGTCTTCGTTGCTCACCACGCGGTCTTGGCCTGCCATGACAATCAGTGTGGGGCAGGACGGACCTCGGCCACGCGGCCAATCCATCAATTCTGAGATTGAGTTCATGGCGGCGCGCAGCCAGGCGTAGGTGGGCGCAGAGACGGCAAGCTCCGGGTGTTGTTCCAATGTTGTCATATCCCTGTCCCAGCGCTTGCGGTCGGATGTCAGGACGTTGGTGGGAAAGTCTTGCCGCTTCATTGGCAATTTGGAGAAGCCGGGCAGGAAGAGCCAACTCAATCCGGTGATCCAGGTTGCGAAATTGAGAAATTTCACGATGAACACAGGCCATGCACCAAAGTGGAAACCGAGCAAGGGTGAGGTGATGACGGCCCGTTCCAGCCACTTCTTGCCGCGCAGCGCACGGAGAAGAAGATTGCCGCCGGTGGAATGGGCGAGGCCATAGACGGGCTTGGGGCAGTGTGCGATGATGACGCGCGAATATACCGCATCAAGATCGGCATCATAATCAGCGAAGTTTCTTATGTGACCGCGCAGCGGGTTGGGGAGCAGGCGATCAGAGCCGCCTTGGCCGCGCCAATCGAAACTGGCCACGGCAAAGCCCCGGCGCATCAGGTCATTCATTGTTTCGAAATAGCGTTCCATGAATTCACCGCGCCCGCCCAATATCAGGACCGTGCCCTTGGGGTTGGGTGGAATGGCATAGGCGGCGCGCAATTTTATGCCGCCTTTTGAAAGCACTTCAAGGCAAGTGATATTGGCGGGCGCGCGGTTTTCAAGCGTTGGATAAAGCTGCATCCAAAAGGTGTAACGCCTTCACTGGATGATCACAAGCTAGAGCTTTTTCACCGCGGTTAATTCGCCACTGGCGGCGCTGACGTTGATTTCGAAGTTCTTGCCGCTGCGTTCTGCGCCATAAACCAAGGTGCTGCCTGCGCAGGATTTGGTGGTCACATTTGAAAAGCCGAAGCTTGACACAATGGTGGCGCCTTTGGTGCAGCTGACGGTAGAGAGCTTGGCGGTTTTGACAGGTGGTGCAGTGGCCACAGAGGTTGTGGTTATGATCGGACCCGCCGGCATCACTGGGGCTTTGCTGGCCACGGCTAAGGGCTGGTGAACCATCGGCTTATGTTGGACCAGTTTTTTCACATGCTTCTTGGTGTGGGGCACGCGGTAGACGGGTGCCGCATAGGGCGGGGAATCTTGTTGGCCATAATCGGCCTGCGCCGGGTCTTGCGAATAAATACGGTCGTGATTTCGCCGCGCCATTTCGCGGCGGTACAGTTCATATTGCTGGCGGTTGAACTGTTCTTCGGGGCTCATCGCATCGGGCGGATAATAGTCTGGGTTGTCGCCGTAAAAGTCTTGTGGCGCATAAGTGTCGGAATAAACATCTGGCGAAAGTGCCATGCCATCGGGAGTGACCATTTGCCACCAGAACAGGCGGCGGGCCTCAGCGGGTTGAGAAAAAGCCAAAAGTGGCAGAAGCACCAGTGGTATTAGTTTCGACAGCATCGCGGTCCTCATCATAGAAACCCTTGTGCCCGACTATCACAACCTAATCTGGGCATGAATACGGCAAACGGGAGGCATTTAGGCCTCCCGTCTGAAATTTGGTCAATGGCTTAGTAAAGCGGGTTGACCGCGACGATCCGACCAGCGGTGTTTACGCTGACGTTGAACACTTCACCACGTTTCCATGCTTGATAGCTATAGACCGGGGCAGCGCAATTCACAGGCTGCACACCACGGAAGCCATTGGCGCGGACAACGTTGACCCCGGTTCCGCAAGAGATGCCATAGCTTATTGGCGCGGCATAGCCCCAGCCATGGTGGCGGTGATGGTGCTGGAAGAAGAATGGATCTGGGCCACCTTCAAAGCCACTGTCCATCATGCCAAACATCGGGCGACGGCCGTGGTCGAAGCCGTGATCGAAGCCGGGGCCAAAGCCTGGCGCAAAGCCGCCAGACGTTATGCCGAAGGAAAAGCCGATTTGTGGGTCCGCCTGAGCGGGGGCAGCCGCGCCCAAAGCAACTGTTGAAGCAATTGCAGCAGCGGCAATGAGGGACTTGGTGTTGAGGATCGTGGCAAGCATTTTAATCTCCATTTGTTTGAACGGGTGCTTCCCACCTGTTCTTGATGTTGCCAAATTAGGTGAACAGTTCTGAACGTGGCCAGAAGCTGCCGTTCATCTGGCGTTCAGATTCAGGGCGGGGCAGGGGCTTGAAAAGTGGCGGGGCGTTCCTATTTCTGGTCTGGATGCCTTCGGGGTCCGTTTGTCAGATTGCTTAAGGAGAATTGACATGTTTGATTATACCCCCCTCTATCGTAGCTCGGTTGGCTTTGACCGCTTGTTCCAGCTTTTGGACGAGGCTGCCGCCACCGAAACCCAGACTTACCCGCCCTATAATATTGAGCGCGTGAGCGACACGGAATACCGGATCACGATGGCTGTCGCCGGCTTTGGCCCACAAGATGTGGCCATTGAAGCCAAGGGCAATACGCTTTCTGTGATTGGTAAGAAGGCTGATAAGCCCACTGCTGTTGGCGCAATGTTGCACCAAGGCATTGCGGCGCGCGGCTTTGAGCGGCGCTTTCAGCTTGCAGACCATGTGGAAGTGAAAGGTGCCGATATGGACAATGGCTTGTTGCACATTGCCTTGAAGCGCGAAGTGCCCGAAGCTTTGAAGCCACGGCAGATTCCGATTGGTGCGACGCCGAAGCTCAAATCAATTGAGACGAAAGCCGCCTAAAGTTTTGACACTTGGAGGTGCGAGTCAGCTCGCACCTCTGTTTCTTTTGCAGCCAAATATGTAAAGCCCAAAGCGATCGCAGCGACCACGGCCGCAGCACCATAGATCGCATTGAGGCCATAAGATTGCGCCAGCATGCCCAAACCAATGGGCAACAGAATTCTTGGTGCGCCACCGATGGCTGAGACAAAGGCCAAGGCCGTTGCCCGTGCTTCGGGCACCAATTTGGCGGTGATTGAAAACAAGCACGGAAAAATGGAGGCAAGGCCAATGCCAGATGCGGCGAAAGCCAAAACTGAAATCATAAAGCTCGGCGTTGTTGACAGGACAATCAGTCCAAAGATGGCGATACCAAGTGAAACCATCATCAATTTAAAATCGCCAAATCTGGCGCGAAGGCGATCCGCAAATAAACGCGTTGTGCCGTTGCAAAAGCCATAGAAGGTGACGCCCAAGCCACTATAGGCCGCCAGCTGTGGAGCGAGTTCTGCCAGCAAACGGCCCGACCATTGAATGCAAGTGAGTTCGCAAGCCACATTGAGGCCAAGAACAATACCGATGAAAATCAGAATCTTCTTGGGCAGTTGAACCGTCTTTTGATTTTCTTCATGTTCCGCAATCGGACGGTGCGGAATGGCGTGATGAATTGCATAAAGAGCCAAAGCCACAATGGGCAGCGGCGGGATCAGACCCCAATGTGGCCCAAACCAGATCGAAATGATACTGCCGATAATCCCGAAGATCGCAATTGCGTAAAGCACGGCACCATGGAAGGACGAGAAGATTGGCTTTGATGAAGCATGCTCAACTACTGCCGCTTCGGCATTCATAAACAGATCCAATGCGCCCAATGCGAGGTTGAACAGAATGATTGCGATGGCAAAGCTCAATACAGATTGGGCTAAGAGTGTGATGATCAATCCAACATAGGCTATCGGCAAAATGAACAGCAAAACACTGCGATGATCAAAGTGTTTATTAATGAAGCCGCCAAGGCCCATTACGATCATATTAGACAACATGCCCAGAGCCGCCATGTAACCGAAGATCAGTGGTGTGACACCCGCCTGTTTTTGCAAAACTGCTAAAGCGCCCACATTAATCCCGACCACTGCCCCAAAGGCGATGAACGTGAGCGTGATAGCGGCGCGTGGTGTGATGTTCATTTAGCCGCGGCCAACCAGCGGCATCTTGGTGGCCATCACTGTCATATGCAGAACATTTGAATCAAGTGGCAGCGAGGCCATGAAGACGACGGAACGCGCGACGTCTTCCACGTCCATTGTTGGTTCTGGCTTCATGCTGCCATCGGCTTGGGGAACGCCGCTGCTCATCCGGGCAGTCATGGCGGATGCGGCGTTGCCAATATCAATTTGACCACAAGCGATATTATATTTTCGGCCATCGAGAGATGTTGATTTGGTCAGACCCGAAATCGCATGTTTGGTGGCTGTGTAGGGTGATGAATTGGGGCGCGGTGCCTGGGCTGAGATTGAGCCATTGTTGATGATGCGCCCGCCTTGTGGGGTTTGTGCTTTCATCAGGTTAAAGGCTTCTTGCGTACAGAGGAACGGCCCGGTGAGATTGACGTTCAGGACATTTTGCCATTGGTCAAAGGAAAGATCTTCCAACAGGACCGTGCCGGGCGCACCGGTTCCGGCGTTGTTGAAGAGTATATCGAGCCTTCCGAATTTTTCTTTGGTCGCAGCAAAGAGTGCTGCGACGGAATTTGGATCAGACACATCGGTTGAAAAACAGAGTGTATTGCCCGTAATCAATTTTGCTGTTTCTTCCAGCGCGTCCAAGCGGCGGCCCGCGAGAACAACGGCATAGCCAGCTTTGCCCAGTGCGATTGCGCAGCTACGACCAATGCCAGAGCCCGCACCTGTGACCATTGCAACTTTCATGCTTTTGCTCGCTTCCAAGCTTGCACCAAGTTGTTTGTGGCATCAGCAATTTGGGCCATCTTCATGCCGGGCTTATAAAGCGCTGAACCTATGCCAAAGCCCGTGGCCCCGGCGCTCAACCAATCACCCATGTTTTCGGGAGTGACGCCGCCCACCGCGAAAAGTTTCACATGCTTTGGCAGAACCGCTTTCCACGCTTTGATGGTGGCGGGGCTTGCTGCTTCGGCAGGGAAGAGTTTGAGATGATTGGCACCGGCCTTGATTGCGGCGAAGGCTTCGGTTGGCGTGAAGACGCCGGGCAATGGGATCATCCCCATCTTCACCGCAAGGTTGATGACTTCAGGGTTACAATCGGGTGAGACCGAAATTTGGCCGCCGTGGTGTTTCAGCAAGTTCACATCCTGGGTTGATAAGACTGTGCCAGCGCCGATGATCATTTCAGTTTTGAAAGCCAGTGACAGTTTTTCAATCGAGGTAAAGGGATCAGGTGAATTCAGGGGCACTTCGACAATGCGAATGCCTGCTTTGTGCAGGGTGGTGGCCACATCTACGACTTCGGCAGGTGTGACACCACGCAAAATTGCTATGATGCCGCAGGTTTCGATGGCTTGTTCGAGATTCATCAAATGACTCCGGCTTTTTCAGCAATGATGCGCTGGCCATAGACCCCGCAGAGCGGATCGCCAAGGGTTACGTTAAAGCCCGCCATTTTGAGGGCTGCCACATAATTTGCGCCAACTGCGGCTGAGCCTAGAACTTGATAGATGGCGGTTTTAGAATGGTGTTTTGTGGCATGGGCCACTTCTTGGCCGATGAGCAAGCCTGAGAGGTAACTCGACAGGCTTTCGGGTTTGATCGCATTGAACAGGCCTAAGGTGCGCGTTGAAAAGAGCAGATGCAAAATGCCAGCGGGATCGGCGAAGGCCTTTTCAACGCCTTGCTTGAAAGTGGCTTCATCTGGCGCATCACCCGCCATCAAGCGGCCGAGAATGGAATGATTGCGATAGAGGCCGAAAGTTTCGCCTGTCATATAAGTTGCAAAGCTGGTGATGCGGCTGTTCTCCACAGCAATGATTTTTGAATGTGTGCCGGGTGTTACAAAATGCGTGGCACCGTTTTTAAGCGAGCCGATGACTTGGGTCTCTTCACCGCGCAACACATCATGGGTTATTGAAGTGCTGTTGTGATGAAGCCCCGTGATAAAATGAACCTTGCGGCCTGATGTTGTCGTGTGAAGTGTGATGGCCTTGGCCAATTCATCGGCACCTGCCGGGCAATCGAGATAGGGGCATTCGACCCAGCCTTGGCGCGACGTCACCATGCCCGAGGCGATGATGGGCAACGTTTTATCCCACGCGCCAATGTGATGTTCGAGCACATCTTCAAACTTGCCGTCCATGACAGCCATAATGCCTTCTGGGGCTGCGGTTTGGTCAGTGATCTCGCCCTGGGCGCTGACCCGATAGGCGCGGAAGGACGTTGTGCCCCAATCGAGCGCGATGAAGGGCTTGGTCATGTTGGCAATCCGAACTTATGTTTGGCAAAACCCTTTATGTGCGGGTCAAAGCAGAACAGCCCACCTTGCAGCGGGTGTTTTTTCAGAACATCTTCTGGCAGATTGGCGGCCGAGGACGTGACATAGAGTGTGGAGAGTTCTGCCCCGCCGAAGACAACGCAGGTTGGCCTTGTCACTGGCATTTCGACAATCCGATCAATGTGGCCTTTGGGATCAAAACGCAACACGCATGAGCCATCCCATCTGGCACTCCACAGATAGCCTTGGGCATCCATCGTTGCGCCATCGGGGTAGCCGTGGGCCTTGGTGTCGTTGAAGACGCGCTTGTTGGAAATATCGCCTGTGGCCAGATCAAAATCAAATGCCCAAATGATTTGGGCGCGGCTGTCACTGAAATAAAATATCTTATTATCCGGCGACCAGCATGGGCCGTTAGAGACGCCGACATTGTCAAACATCAATTTTGAAACACCATCTAGGCCGACGCGGTAAAGCGCACCTGAGTTTTGAGTGATGTCGAGATCACTGCCATCGAGCGCGATGTTCTGTTGCATGGTGCCGAACCAGAAGCGGCCTGCAGCATCGGCTGCACCATCATTGCCACGGTTTTGCGGGCGGTCAATTTCGGGCCGCGCAAAATCTGACATCGCGCCCGTGGCGGGATCAAACAGGAAGAGGCCCTTCTCGCCGCCGAGCAATAGGCGGTTGTTGGCAGCAAGTGCAAAGCAGGTGATGAAGGCCGGGAAGCTCCAATGGCGTGTGGCTGCTGTGACCGGATCGAGCACATGAAGTTTTGAGACAGGTGCTATCTCGAGCCACCACAGGCACTGGCCTTCAACATCCCACAAGCAGCCTTCGCCCAA
>JAYWAB010000144.1:0-11781 GCA_043782835.1 Aestuariivirga sp. | reverse complement strand
AAGCGGTGGGCGATCACCAAAGTGGTGCGGCCTTTGGCGATGGTTTCAAGCGCTTCCTGAATGAGGGCTTCGCTTTCGGCGTCCAAGGCACTGGTGGCTTCATCGAGCAGCAGCACAGGTGCATTGCGTAAAATGGCCCGGGCGATGGCAAGGCGCTGGCGCTGGCCGCCGGAGAGCGTGATGCCGCGCTCGCCCAACATGGCGGCATATTTATCGGGTAGTTTTTCGACAAATTCAGAAACGCGTGCGGCTTTGGCGGCGGCTTTCACTTCGCCATCGCTGGCTTCGGGGCGACCCAGGCGGATGTTGTCGGCTATTGTGCCGGAAAAAATCACCGGGTCTTGCGGCACAGTGGCGATGGTGCCACGTAAATCCTGCAAACTGAATTTCGCAATATCAACACCATCTAGTGTGACAGTGCCGCTGTCTGGAACCTGAAAGCGTTGCAACAATGCATAGAGCGTGGTCTTGCCCGCACCCGAGGGGCCGACAATAGCGATCACCTCGCCGGGTTTTGCGGTGAAAGAAATATCACGCAGCACCGGCGCTTTGGGATTGCCCGCATAAGTGAAATCGACATGACCAAAAGCCACTTCGCCCTTCAAGGGCTGAGGCAAGTTCTGTGGATTGGCGGGCGAAGAAATGCGTGGCTTCTCATCGAGCAGTTCTGAAATGCGTTCGGCTGCACCTGCGGCCTGTTGCAGCTCTCCCCAGACTTCGGAGAGCTGGCCCAGAGAGCTTGCGGCCAAAATGGCGTAAATCAAAAACTGCACCAATGTGCCGCCGCTCATTTCACCGGCCAGAACCTGATGCGCGCCGAACCACAAAAGGCCGACGATGGAGCCAAAGGCGATGGCGATGATGCCGAAGGTTAAAACGGCGCGGGCAAACGTTCGTGACTGTGCGGCGGTGAAGGCCTCCAGCGTTGAGGCCGCGAAGGCCTTTATGGTGTCGGGCTCTTGCGTATTGGCTTGAATGGCGGTGATGCCAGAGAGGCGTTCTTGCGCATAGGCCGCAGAAGCGGCAAGCGTGTCTTGCGCCTGCCTTGAAAGTGCGCGCACGCGGCGGCCATAAATAACCAGTGGCAGAACCACAGCAGGGATGGCCAGTGCGGCAAGGCCCGTCATGCGCGGGCTGGTGTAGATCATCATGGCCAAGGCCCCGAGAAGCATCACGGCATTGCGCAGCGCCACTGATGCCGTGGATGAGAAAGCGGATTTGATCAGAGTGGTATCTGCGGTGAGGCGCGAGACGACGTCGCCGGTCTTTTGGGTTTCGTAAAATGAGGGTGTGAGTTCCATCAAATGTTTGAACAGCGCGTCGCGCACGTCTGCCACCACGCGTTCACCCAGCCACATCACATAATAGAAGCGCACGGATGAACCAAAGGCCAAAAGTGCCACCACCAAAAACATCACGCCGAAATATTGGTTGACGATATTGGCGTTCTGGTCGCTGAAGCCGTGATCGACCACACGGCGCGCGGCGATGGGAATAACCAGTGTCGCGACGGAGGCTACCAGCAGCGCCACAAGGGCTGCTATAACGCGCCCGCGATAGTTGGCGAGATACGGAAAAAGCCTGGCCAATGGCCGCAATGCCAGGCGTCTGGTCGGCGTTTGTGTGGTGTTGACTTCTGTCATTTCGGCACTTTCTTGCGGGCCTTGTGCCGCGCATGGATTTCCCCTATAGGGCACAACCGAATTGGCCGGAAGCTTCAGCTTTCGGCTTTGAACATTTTAGTGAAAAGCAGAGTTTATCCGATGAAAGCCGATGTGCACCCCGACTACCACCCGATCACCGTTGTCATGACGGATGGTACGAAGTTTATGACCCGTTCGACCTATGGCAAGGCTGGGGATACGCTGAGCCTTGATGTTGATCCGAAGGTTCATCCGGCCTGGACCGGTGGCCAGACGACGATCCTCGATCGTGGCGGCCGGGTTTCGCGCTTCAATGACAAATACGGCTTTCTCAACAAGAAATAAAATTGGCATTGACCAGAATGAAAGAACCCGGCTGTTGAGGCCGGGTTTTTTGTTGCGGGATAGGTAAATTGGCTGGCTGAAACTCTCTTTGTTCCGTCACCCCGGCGGAGGCCGGGGCCGGGCTTTCTTTCAACAACATCAAAATAAGCCCAGTCCCGGCCTACGCCGGGATGACGGCGGAGGTGGGAAATGTTTGATCACTTCATGCTGGGTTGCAAGACGCGTGGGGCTCACCCTACCTTAAACGCGCGTTCCAGCATGTTCATCTGTTGGCTGATCGGGCTGGCGACCACTTCCATCAGCTCGACTTTTGTTGCACTGATCATTGAATCCAGCGTCTTGATCCGTTCGAGCAAACGCAGCGATCTCTCGACCAAAGCGAGAAGACCGTCGGGCAAGTTTTCAGAACCTTTGAGGCTATGTCCCCGGCCAATCTCGGCCAGGTTAATGCGATGCTTTTCGCGGTGCACATCATTGTTGGTGAGCTCGCCTGCGGCAATGGCGCGTTGCAGGAGGAGCCAAGAGGCCATCTGCATCAGACGCGTGGTGAGGCGCATGCTTTCGGTGGCGTAAGCGATGGCGCCGGTGCGATCCAAAACGCGGGCATCAACCCGGCCTTCGCCGTCAAGGTAATTGGCGGTCTCTTCGACCAGGCCCATGCCTTCTTTAAAGGTCTTTTCAAAATTTTCAGAGCCGGTGAATTTGACCAAAAAGTCAATTGCACCCGAATTCATCGTGGCGTTGCGCATTCCCCTAGACCCCTCACTCAACACACTTTTAGTTATATTATTAATCATGTCGCTCTTGCCTCTCATCGTCAATAGCCAGCCCGCGACAAATGAGGTGAGCAAGTTTCAGGCCAAAAAAAAGCCGCGTAAGATCGCGGCTTTGAGTTTTTAACAGGGAGGCGTCAAACAGAGTGGACGAACCACTCGGAGAAGCCCAGAAGCTCCGGGCTGAGGTTCAATGTAAACGTTAATTATTACTCAATCGTTAATTGCGGGCGCGCAAATTCAATTAATTTCGAAAGAAACTGGCAGCGGCGGCTTTTGAGGCCTGTTTTTTGGCAATCTCTGCGCGAATGCGGGCGATCTCGGAGTCCAAAGTCACAATGCGCTGTTCCAATTCGGCCACCGAGATGGCATCGAGGTTTTCGCCGATAACCATGCGGGGCTTTGGGGTGGGGCGGTCTTCAATGTCCATGTCTGGCCTCATGCGGTGTGTTAAGATGATGCAACAGCTTTGTAACAGTCTCAAGAGAATCCGAAAATGAACCAGATGCGTGTGATTGAGATAAAGGGATTTGGCGGGCCGGAGGTTTTGGTCCTGGGTGCATTGCCCCGGCCAAGCCCCGGCTCGGGGCAGGTTCTGGTTAAGGTTGCTGCTGCCGGGGTGAACCGCCCCGATGTGTTGCAGCGCCGAGGGGGTTATCCGCCGCCCCCGGGGGCACCACTCACACCAGGATTGGAAATTGCGGGCGAGGTTGTAGAAGTTGGGCCGTGTGCCGCGCGCTTTAAGACCTGGGATAAGGTTTGCGCCTTGGTTCCGGGCGGGGGCTATGCCGAATATGCCGTCGTGGCGGAGGCCAATGCTTTGCCGGTGCCTGCGGGGCTCAGCATGATTGAAGCGGCGGCTTTGCCGGAAACATATTTTACGGTGTGGACCAATGTGTTTGAGCGCGGGCATTTGGCGCCTGGCGAAACGCTTTTGGTGCATGGCGGCTCCTCCGGCATTGGCACGACAGCCATTCAACTGGCCAAGGTTTTTGATGCCAAAGTGATCACCACGGTGGGATCAGCGGAGAAGTGCCGCTATGTCGAAGGCTTGGGTGCTGATCTGGCGATCAACTATAAGGTGGAAGATTTTGTCGATGTGATGAAGACCAAGGAATTGCGCGCCGATGTCATTCTCGACATGGTGGGTGGATCTTACGTGGCACGCAATTTGGCCGTGGCCGCACCCCATGGGCGCATTGTGCAGATTGCCTTTCAAGAGGGTGCCACCGTGACAGCAGATTTTCTGCCGATCATGGTGAAGCGGCTGACCTATACAGGCTCAACCTTACGCCCGCGAACCGTTGCAGAAAAAGCCGAGATCGCCAGTGAGCTGGAAGCCAAAGTGTGGCCGCTGCTGGCGCAAGGAAAATGTAAACCACAAATTTTCAAAACCTTCCCGTTGGCCGAAGCGGCAGCGGCGCATGCGTTGATGGAAAGCAATGCGCATATGGGGAAGATTGTTTTGGTGGTGGGGTGAAGGGGAGAATGATTGGTTCAACAAATACCCAAAACTTCCGTCACCCCGGCGCAGGCCGGGGCCAGGCTTTCGCTTGTTATAATGAAGGAAGCCCAATCCCGGCCTGCGCCGGGCTGACGGAATGTGTGGGCTTGGTCGACATGCTGAGCCGTCGGCATCAGACAAGAGAGACTTCGCAACGTAACCCCTCATGAAACTCGCGCTCTATACATTTGGTATTTTTGCCCAGCCCGCAGAGCAGCCGGTGAATGATAGTTTTCAATTTTTGAATGATCTCGTTTTGCCACAGGTGGACCGGGCGGTCGGTCTGATCGCGCGTTCGGGTTATGACAGCGAGGCCGGAACTTCATCTTGGGGCACACAGGTGTTTCCGAAATTCTATGTGGAACGTGGTGATGGCTGGTCGCCCTCTACGCTTTCACTCTGGGTGGATGCAGAATCTGCCATGGCATTTTCTTATTCGGGTTTGCATGCACAAGCGCTGAAACGTGGGCGCGAATGGTTTGTGAAACCGCAATGGCCGCCCTATGCCGTCTGGTGGATTGCATCCGGTCACGTGCCCGAGTGGGCCGAAGCGGTGCGGCGGCACCAGCATCTGCATGATCACGGCCCGACGACGGAAGCATTCACATTCAAGCAGGCCTTCGATAGCGCGGGGCGCGCGATGGCCATCGATGCGCAAAAGGTGAAAGCGATTGCGCAGAAGAATGCGGAAATTCTCGGCTGATTAACCCAGCCATTGCCAAGCTCGCCGCGCGCGTCTATAGAGGCCGCATTCCAGACACTGTTATGTCAAATCGCGCCTCGGGGCCCGCAGGTCGGCTCCGAAAAGGAGAGAAGTCATGTCCGCACCTCTGATGCCCAAGGCCACTGCCGTTTGGCTGGTTGAAAACACAGCACTTACATTCAAGCAGATCGCCGATCTTTGCGTGTTGCATGAGCTTGAAGTCAAAGGCATTGCTGACGGCGATGTGGCCGCTGGCATCAAGGGCATGGACCCAGTGACTGCTGGTCAGTTGACGCGCGAAGAAATCCACAAGGGCGAAGCTGATGCCAGTTACCGGCTTGCCATGGTGGTTTCGAAAGTGAATGTGGAGGTTAAGCGGTCCACCGCTGGCCCACGTTACACGCCCGTGTCGCGCCGTGGTGACAGGCCCGATGCCATCATGTGGCTGCTGCGCAACCATCCCGAATTGCCAGAGTCTGCCATCATGAAACTTGTCGGCACCACCAAGCACACCATCGCTTCGGTGCGCGACCGGGACCATTGGAACGCGCAGAACATCAAGCCAGTTGACCCAGTGACCCTTGGCCTTTGCTCGCAGTTGGAGCTTGATCTTGCGGTGCAGAAGGCGGCTTCTAAAAGTGCCAAGAAAGTGGTGGGCGATGCTGTGGCACCGCGCACGCTTATTCCCGCGCATGAAATTTCGGGCACGGCGGCCCATGCGGCAGCCGAGGCGGAGAAAGCCAAGGCCGCAGAAGCTGCGGCCCCGCCAGACCGCGACAGCCAGAAGAACTATGATGCGGATTCGGTGTTCGCCAAGTTGAAAGGCCTTAAGCCGGAAGGCGCAGAATAATGCGCATTCTGGTTGTTGGTGGTGCGGGCAGCGTTGGCAAGGCTGCGATCTCGGGCTTGCGGGCAGGCCATGATTTGGTGATCGCGGGGCGTAAGGCCGGCGATATTCTGGTTGATGTAATGGACGCTGCCTCAGTTGTGGCCATGTATGGCAAATTGGGCAAGGTTGACGCGGTGGTGGCCTGCACGGGGCATTCGCATTTCGGGCCTGTGGCGGAGATGACGCCAATGCAGTTTCTTGACGGGATCAAGGACAAAGTGATGGGGCAGATCAATCTCGTTTTGCTCGGGATGAAGAATGTCAATGATGCGGGCTCGTTCACGTTAACCAGCGGCATTCTATCATTGGAGGCCATTCGTCAGGGGGCCAATGCGGCTGCGTGCGATGGGGCGCTTGATTCCTTCGTGATTGGTGCGGCCATTGAAATGCCACGTGGGATCAGAATCAATGTGGTGAGCCCGGGATTGCTGCAAGCGGCTGCCCAGAAATATGACGGCTATTTTCCAGGGCATCGCCCGGTTTCGAACGCGGAAGTTGGGCTGGCTTTTGCCAAGAGCATTGAGGGCGCGGTGACAGGCCAAGTTATCCGCTGCTGGTGAGGAAGGTTCACTGAATTCTTTATCCTCCCCGGCAAGCGGGGAGGACGAGCACACTTCAAATCAACCGCATCTGCTGGCCCTTTTGCACGGGCTTCTCGAACAGATCTGTGCGCAGTTTTACGCGGTTGATGTTCAGCCCCAAGCGTTGTGCGGCGAGCTGGAAACGCCTGCCGATGGTCCAGGCATAGGGGCCTTGGCCTGACATGCGGGTTCCAAAGTTGGGGTCATTCTCCTTGCCGCCGCGCACGGATTTGACCAGTGACATCACCTTGGCGGCGCGGTCGGGATATTCTTTCTCAAGCCAGTCCTTGAAAATGTCTTTCACCTCCAAGGGCAGGCGCAGCATCGTATAGCCTGCCTCACGCACACCGGCATTGCGGGCGGCTTTGAGGATGTTTTCGATTTCAGAGTCATTCAGGCCTGGAATGATGGGCCCCATCATCACCACGGTGGGGATGCCAGCTTTGGACAGAATTTCCAAAGCCGCCAGACGTTTCATCGGCGTTGAGGCGCGCGGCTCCATGCGCCGTGCGAGATTGGCATCCAATGTGGTGATGGAGATTGCCACTTTCACCAAGCCTTTGGCGGCCATGGGCTGCAAAATATCGAGATCGCGCAAAACAGTGGCGGATTTGGTGACAATGCCAAAGGGGTGGTTGAATTCCTGCATCACTTCGATCACGCCGCGTGTGATCCGGTAATCCCGCTCGATGGGTTGATAGGCGTCTGTGTTGGCGCCCAATGCAATGGTCGCGGGACTGTAGTTGGTCGCGGTGAATTCCTCCCGGAGAAGAGCCGCCGCGTTCGGCTTAACAAAAATCTTCGATTCAAAATCCAACCCCGGCGACAGGCCCATGTAAGCGTGGCTGGGCCGCGCATAGCAATAAACGCAGCCATGTTCACAGCCACGGTAAGGATTGATCGAACGGTCGAAAGAAATATCGGGCGAGTCATTGCGGGTGATGATGGTCTTTGGCGTTTCGGTGAAGACCTCGGTTTTGAGACGCGGCTGTTCGGCCAGCGTTTCCCAGCCATCATCGACAAAGGCGCTGGTGTGCTGATCAAAGCGCGCTGCGGGGTTCAGCTTCGCGCCACGCCCGCGCTCCATCTGCGGCAGCGAGGTGAGCTTGCCTGAGCCTAGAGCAGCCATATCGAGGCCCGGTGAAGGGCGCATGTCCATCAGAATCGCCATGGAACAAATATAGAACGAAACTTTGAGCTTGGCAAGAATAAAATTAAAGAAAACAAGGTATGATGTAACCGCTGTTGGGTTAGCCTTGCTTAAAGGTGAACCCACATTTCTTCATTATGGAAGCTTGTTGCACTGCCTGCATTTGTCCCTTCAGGTTGGCCAAACTTGCAGCAGTGGCACCATCGCCTTTATTAAAAAGTAGTACTGGCCAGAATAACACCGCACCAACCGTAGTCTTTGCTATGTCATCTTGGTGAATCTTGTCTTGTTGGCCACTTGCTATCGCTGCTTGTTGTGAAAGATTCTGGGCTTCTATTTGAAGCTGTTGGCAATCGTAATTCTGGTAACTCACTGGGGAAACATAGCTTGGCATGATTTCTGCTGATTTAGTAGCGCAGCCATTCAATACAATCGACAATAGAAAACAATATTGAGTTATTTTCATAATTTATATTTCAGTCCCTAACGGTAAGGTATTGAAGATATTGAGAGTCGTCAACCAGAAGCTGCGGTCGTTTTCATTTCCGCCGCAAGCCTTCCCCCAGCCTTGGCATGATCTCGACAAAATTGCAGGGCTTGTTCCTATAATCAAGTTGGTGCAGCAAAATCTCGTCCCAGCCATCGCGGCAGGCGCCCGGAGACCCCGGCAAGCAAAACACATATTTGCCTTTCACCACGCCCGCTGTGGCACGGCTTTGCATGGTGCTGGTTTTGATCTTCTGGAATGAGATCATATGAAACACTGTGCCGAAGCCTTCGATTTCTTTTTCAAACAACCCGCGCATGGCTTCGATGGTGACATCGCGGCCGGTGAGGCCGGTGCCGCCGGTGGAGATCACCACATCGACAGCCTTGTCGGCGATGAACTTGCGCGCAGCGGCGCGAATTTGGCGGATGTCATCTTTCACAATCACGCGACCCGCCAACCTGTGGCCCGCTGCAATAACGCGTTCAGCCAAAGTGCCGCCGGATTTATCGTCGGCGGTTGTGCGCGTGTCCGACACCGTCATCACGGCAATGCCGATAGGCATAAATTCTCGTTCAGCCATCACAGCTTTTCCTTGAAGGTCAACAGATCGCGCCAGGCGAGTTTTTTCTGCAGCGGGAATTTCAGCAATTCGTCGGGATGCAAAGTGGAGAGCAAGGCAGCCTCGCCGAGCGCCTGCCATTTGCCGCGCTGGCGCAAGATGGAGGGATCAGCGCCTACCAGATGTTGGGCAGGGAGCGCCGAGAAAGCGAGGATCAAACGTGGCCGTGCCAGTTCCAGCGCGCGCCGCGCGAAGGGAAGAACGGCGCTGATTTCAGCTTCCGTTGGGGCGCGATTGCCCGGTGGCCGCCACGGGATCAGGTTCATCAAAGCCACGTCTTCAAGCCTGAGATTGATGGCGGCCAGCATGTTGGTGAGCAGGATGCGCGATTTTCCGGCGAAGACGAGGCCTGCTTTGTCTTCCTCATTGCGCGGGCGATCGGCGAGGATCAAAACCTCCGTCCGCTCCGGCCCTTCGAAGAAGGCGAGCTTGCTGGCGTTCTTGCGCAAGGGATGGGTGTCCATAAAATTCAAGGCTTGGGCAATGTCGACGATGGAGTGAAGGCCGGAGACATCGGTTGTGGGCGCGCACGGGACTGATGGTTTTGGCGCGGGAGCGCTTTTGATTTCGAGTTTCGGGGCGGGCTTGGCGGAGACCAGTTTTGCGCTGTCGGCGAAACGGTCCACGGGCTGTTCCATAATGATTTCATCAGCACCCATTTCCACAAGCCACAATAGGGCTTCGGCAGGAGAGGCTAAATCGAAGTGTGAAGGGGTGGACATGGCTTAGCCATAGCACCTTTGTCCTCTCCCGCGAAGCGGGAGAGGAAAGGGGCCCATACTTCGAGGCGTCTTCGCGTCGGAGTATGGGATAGGTGAGGGGAAGTCGAAATCAGAACCTGGTTTCCCTCACCTCCCCCAATGCAAGGGCATTGGGTCCCCCTCCTCTCCCGCAGGCGGGAGAGGACATTTCTCTGCAAATCGATTTTGCATTCGCATTTTGTCGACCTATAACTCCCCCAAACAAGGATTCCAAAATATGCAACGCGAAGCGATGGATTATGATGTGGTGATTGTGGGCGCTGGGCCTGCTGGCTTAAGTGCAGCCATTCGCGTGAAACAGCTTTCGCCCGAAACCACGGTTTGCGTTTTGGAGAAAGGTTCTGAGGTTGGTGCGCATATTCTTTCAGGCGCGGTGATTGACCCTATTGCGTTGAATGAACTGATCCCGGATTGGAAAGAAAAAGGCGCGCCGCTGACGACCGAAGTGAAGGAAGATCGCTTCTATGTTCTGGGCAAAGCGGGTGCTCTGCGTCTGCCCAATTTCCTGATGCCGCCTTTGATGAGCAACCACGGCAACTATGCTGTGTCGCTCGGCAATGTGTGTCGCTGGCTTGCCACGCAAGCTGAGGCTTTGGGCGTGGAGATCTATCCGGGCTTTGCGGGTTCTGAGGTTTTGTACCGTGAAGATGGCTCGGTGGCGGGCGTGGTGGCCGGTGTGATGGGTATTGCCAAAGACGGCTCTCACAAGCCCGACTACCAGCCGGGCATGGAGCTGCGCGGCAAATATGTTTTCATCGCTGAAGGTGTGCGCGGATCTCTGGCCAAGGAAATCATCGCCAAGTTCAATCTTTCCGAAGGCCGTGAGCCGCAGAAGTTTGGCCTGGGCATGAAAGAACTGTGGGAAGTTAAGCCTGAAAATCACAAGCAGGGCCAAGTGACCCATACAATGGGATGGCCCTTGGGTATGAAAGTGGGCGGCGGTTCATTCATGTATCACTTGGAAGATAATCTGGTTTCGATCGGCTTTGTGGTGCATCTCAATTATCAGAACCCGCATCTTTATCCTTATATGGAATTCCAGCGCTTCAAGCATCATCCGTTGATTGCGCAGGTGCTCGAAGGTGGGCGGCGCGTGGCTTATGGCGCACGGGCGATTACTGAGGGTGGATTCCAATCTGTGCCCAAACTGGCGTTCCCCGGCGGGGCGCTGATTGGGTGTTCAGCAGGGTTCGTCAATGTGCCGCGCATCAAGGGTTCGCATAATGCCATGAAGACGGGGATGCTTGCCGCGGAGCAGGCCGTGGCAGCATTGCAGGCGGGCAGGAGCGGCGACATATTAGAGAGTTATCAAGCGGCTTATGAATCTTCATGGGTCTATGAGGATTTGAAGAAAGTTAAGAATGTAAAACCCATGTGGTCCAAATTGGGATTGCTGGGGGGGGCTGCGCTGGGGGCTGTCGATATGTGGCTGAACACGCTGGTTGGTTTTGGGCTTGGCACATGGTCCCATGGCAAACCGGATTATGCCACACTGAAACCCGCCGCAGAGTGTGCGCCGATTGAGTATCCCAAGCCCGATGGCGTGTTGTCATTTGACCGTCTGACCAATGTGGCCTTCTCGGCCACGAGCCATGAAGAGGATGAGCCTGCGCATTTGCAGCTGAAAGACAAGGCCATTCCCATTTCTGTCAATCTGCCGATGTGGGATGAGCCGGCGCAGCGCTATTGCCCGGCAGGCGTGTATGAAGTTGTGAAAGAAGATGGAAAAGAACCTCGTTTCCAGATCAATCACCAAAACTGCGTTCACTGCAAAACCTGCGACATCAAAGACCCATCGCAGAATATCAATTGGACCGTGCCGCAAGGTGGCGAGGGGCCGAACTATCCCAATATGTGAATTTACATTTCATTAACCGGATTGACCATTTCCACCTGCCTGAGAAATTTTATTAAAAAGCAACCAAGTGCTGAAACGTGATGTTGAAACCTTTGCCGTATTCCTCAGAACCTTAGGTTGGGCATATCGAAGGGTACGGTACATGGCGAAGACGTTGAAACTTGCAAAGTTGGCCAAAGGTGCAAAGCGCATGATCAAGGATCAGCGCGGCAACGTGACGATGATGTTTGCCATTGCGTCCATTCCGCTGCTTGTAGCTGGCGGTGCGGCGCTGGACTTTGATCGGGTTGTGAATGCCAAGACGGCGTTGCAGGCTTCGCTGGATTCCGCTGTCCTCTACGCGGCCGTGTCGAATTCGACGAACATGACGACTTTGACCACGGCATCGAGACCGTTTTTGGACGTCAACTACAAGGGCACAGATGCGACGGTGACTAGCTATACGATCTCGGCGGGTGCGACACC
>JAYWAB010000143.1:0-16226 GCA_043782835.1 Aestuariivirga sp. | reverse complement strand
TCTGTCGTTGTGGCGCTGCCGTGTAGAATTTGTCCCATAGTGCATCCCTCCATTCAACGGAAAATATTACACCATCAAATGTCGGGACTGAACACCTAGAGCATTTTGCGGCGAAAAGACCGGACCATAAATAATTAACGCCGCAGCCAAAGCGTGAGGTAAGCTCACTTTAGTGGCACTTATAATAGTGTCGATGTCAATATAGTCTTTCGCTTCGGCGCGTTGCTGCACGACTGCAACCTTGGTTCCTGCGAGATCGAGCAGTGAAGCGATTTGCATTTTGTTTCCAGGTGCAATCAGAGGAGGCAGAATATGTTTGAGCTTAGGCACACCGAAAAATGAAATCTTCACTGGCCCGCCACGATCAATCAACATCGTCAAGGTGTTCGGTTCGCCCTGTAAAACTGTTCCACCTTTTAGAAATGGCAGCGATGAAGCAAGATCGAGTGGGGTAAAATTTTGCCAACAGAAAAAATCGAAATCGACCGATTGACGGTGCCCCACATGCAGAGCGATGGCTGTTCCTCCATAGAGCGTGAAGGTGGAGGGAATCTGCGCAAGCTCGGCCCAGACTTTGCGCTGAGATGCAGGCAAGATATTGAGCTTGGGTTGGAAAGCTATCATCTTTAAATCTTAAAACAAAAGTTTTGATTTGGCCAAGCCCTCAAGCGTTTGAGCTTTCCACATTCCCCTCAGTTTTCTGCCATGCGCCCCTCATTTGCATCATCCACTTCCCCTCAAATCCCGTTGCAACTGTGGCTAAAATTTGTCATAGGTGCCTGATCTTCCGGCATCGGCGCAGTGAAGCGTGATTCCATCGCGGCCATCTCTCAGGGTTCCGGATCTCAACACAAACATTTGAGGAAGAATCATGAACTCCACTTTATGGCTGATCGCGCTGGCAGGCTGCCTGTCACTGGTCTACGGCATTATAACTTATCGCGGGCTGATGGCTCAGGACGCGGGCTCGGCCCGTATGCAGGAAATTTCAGGCCTGGTGCGTGAAGGTGCGCAGGCCTATTTGAAACGGCAATATACCACGATCGCCATTGTCGGCGTGGTGATCTTTTTCATCGCACTTTTCCTCTTGGGCAAATTCTCGGCCATTGGCTTTGCCATTGGTGCAATTCTTTCGGGCGCAGCTGGCTTCATCGGCATGAATGTTTCGGTGCGCGCCAATGTGCGTGTGGCGCAAGCTGCGACCAAGACTTTAGCTGGCGGTTTGGATCTCGCTTTCAAAGCGGGTGCCATCACTGGCCTGCTCGTTGCTGGTCTTGGCCTTTTGGGCGTGACTTTGTATTTTGGCTTCCTCACGGGTTCGCTGCATATGGACCCGACCTCACGCACCGTGATTGATGCGCTGGTTGCTCTCTCCTTTGGTGCGTCATTGATTTCGATTTTCGCGCGTCTCGGCGGTGGCATTTTCACCAAGGGTGCCGACGTGGGCGGCGACATGGTGGGCAAAGTTGAAGCGGGCATCCCCGAAGATGATCCACGCAACCCGGCCACCATTGCTGATAACGTCGGCGACAATGTGGGCGATTGCGCCGGCATGGCCGCTGATCTGTTCGAAACTTATGTGGTGACGACGGTTGCGACAATGGTTCTTGCAGCTATCGTTTTGCCTGATGCCATGAAATTGGCGGGCATGGTTTTGCCTCTGGCCATTGGCGGGGCTTGTGTGATCACTTCGATCATCGGCACGTTTTTTGTGCGCCTTGGCAGTGGGTCGATCATGGGCGCTTTGTATAAGGGCGTGATTGCTACTGGCCTTCTGTCACTGGCCGTTCTCTATCCGGTGATGTCTTACATCTTCGGCAGTATGTCTGTTGATCTCGGCGGCTTTACACCGATGAGCTTGTTCTGGTGTGGCGTTGCAGGCTTGGTGATCACCGGTGCTATCGTGTGGATCACTGAATACTATACCGCCACGGGCAAACGCCCAGTGAACTCCATCGCCGAAGCCTCGATCACTGGCCACGGCACCAACGTCATCCAAGGCCTTGCCGTTTCGATGGAAGCAACGGCTGTGCCAGCGCTGATCATCATCGCGGGCATCTTGGTGACCTTCAACCTCGCTGGTCTCTTCGGCATTGCGGTTGCTGTCACCACCATGTTGGCGCTGGCTGGCATGATCGTGGCGCTTGATGCCTTTGGCCCCGTCACCGACAACGCGGGCGGCATTGCGGAAATGGCAGGCCTGCCTAAAGAAGTGCGCCACAACACCGATGCTCTGGACGCTGTAGGAAACACCACCAAAGCCGTCACCAAAGGCTATGCCATTGGTTCGGCTGGTCTGGGGGCACTCGTGCTGTTCGCCGCCTATACGCAAGACTTGAAGTTCTTTGCCGCGCACGCTTCGCCCGGCTCGTTCTTTGAAAACGTCAACGTCACCTTCGATCTCTCATCGCCTTACGTGGTGGTGGGTTTGCTGTTCGGCGGTTTGTTACCTTACCTCTTCGGCGGCATGTCGATGACGGCGGTGGGCCGCGCCGCGCAAGCTGTGGTAGTTGAAGTGCGCCGTCAGTTCCGTGATGACCCAGGCATTATGAAGGGCACCTCGAAGCCTGATTATGCCCGCGCGGTGGACTTGCTCACTAAGGCTGCCATCAAGGAAATGATTTTGCCTTCGATGCTGCCGGTGTTCTCACCGATCGTAGTCTTCTTCGTCATCAACGCCATCGCAGGCAAGGCGCAAGCCTTCTCGGCTGTTGGTGCGATGCTCATGGGCGTGATCGTGACCGGACTGTTCGTTGCCATCTCGATGACGGCAGGCGGCGGCGCTTGGGACAATGCCAAGAAGAGCTTCGAAGATGGCTTTGTGGATTCAACCGGCAAGAAGCACATGAAGGGCAGCGATGCCCATAAGGCGAGCGTGACTGGCGATACTGTCGGAGACCCGTACAAGGATACCGCTGGGCCAGCAGTGAACCCCATGATCAAGATCACCAATATCATCGCGCTGTTGTTGTTGGCAGTGCTGTCGGCACATTAAACTCCATCACTTCTCCTTCTCCGCGAAGCGGGGAAGGTGGATCGCGCTACTGGGCGCGAGGCGGATGGGGTTCTTTCAACAAGTTTAAGCCGGAGCAGCAATGCCCCGGCTTTTTCATTGTCTTGTCAACACAGATGGGTGCTGCTTTAGTAGCGCGAGGATTTAACAGGGGGCGAAATGCCAGTTCCAAATTTCCAGCGCTTCATGTTGCCGGTTCTCAAACACGCAGCGCGTGGAGAAGTGCGCATGGCAGATATTAAGCCCGATGTAGCCAGAGAGCTGAATCTAACTGACGCCGATTTAGATGAACTCGTCGCTAGTGGAACAAAAACAACTTTTGATGATCGGATAGCTTGGGCCAAAGCTTATCTAAAGCAAGCAGGGCTCGTTCAGACTACTCGGAGAGCTTATTTTACCGTTTCAGCCGAAGGTCAAAAATTGCTTACTAAAGGCGTCGAGGAAATTGACGTAAAATTTTTAGCGACAATCCCAAAATTTTTGGAAGAACGGGAGAGGCAACGACGAGAAGCTGACGATGGTGCTGATGATAGTATCGAAACAACAGAAGCACATGAGGTTACTCCCGAAGACACAATTCGTAGTTCACATTCCTTGCTTCGCCAGGCTTTAGGACAAGATTTAATTGAACGATTGCGTTTGTCATCACCCGCTTTTTTTGAACGTGTAGTCGTTCGTCTGCTGCTCGCTATGGGTTATGGTGGCTCTCTTGCTGAAGCCGGCCGAGCAATCGGCCGATCAGGCGACAACGGGATTGACGGCGTTATCGACCAAGACACTTTGGGGCTTGATCGCGTTTATGTTCAAGCAAAGCGTTACGCCGAGGACGTGACTGTCGGCGCAGGTGATATTAGAGATTTTTTTGGCAGTCTCGATATGCACAAAGCCACTAAGGGGCTATTTGTTACAACTTCAACCTTCACAAAGTCGGCTGTGGAAACAGTCGAAAAACTTGGCAAGAGAATCGTTTTGATCGATGGGAAATCACTCTCTCAACTTATGATCCGATTTAATGTTGGCTGCCGAGTAGAGGAAATATTTGAAATGAAAAAAATCGACGAAGAGTTTTTCGAATAATCTCACTTCCCGTTGACCGCACCCTCCAACACCGCACGAATAAACCGCTGATAGGGCATGCCCGCTGCCTTGGCCTTGGCCTTCACTGCGGCGAGAAGAGAGGAGGGCAAGCGCATGTTGATGCGCTCGTCCTTGGCGGTGAATTCGAACTTGACTGCCTTGAACTGCGAGAAATCCAAGTCAGACAAATCCTGATCGAGAAATGCTTCGGCTTCCTCATCAGTGCGAAGTATTGGAACTTTTCTCATATTTCTCAATTTCCCTATTGTGCATGTAGCGGGCGCTTATTGGGCGAATGAAGAGCTGGGTGCCGACTTCACGAAAGGTAAAGGCGATAAACATGGGACGCCCAGCGTAGTTACGTTCAACAGCGATAAAACGCTGTTCAAAATCTGAATGCCTTAAATCAGGCGCGACGCGAGATCGCGCTGACAACGCAACCTCAATCTCCGCAACCGAAACGCCATGCTTTTGGCATTTAGCTTTGTTGCCTTCGTCCCAGTCGAATCCGGCAACAGTTTTCAACATCATCAGTTATATAACATATGTACATACAAATGTCAATACAAAATTACCGCCCAGCCATCTTCTTGAACTCCGGCGGATAGCGGTCGCCATGGGTGGGAATGCGCTCCACTGCGGTGCGCAGCTCAGTGAGTTCTGCAGATGATAGTGGCACGGTCGTGCCTCCGGCATTTTCGGTCAGCCGCGCAACATTGCGGGTGCCGGGGATGGGCGCAATCCACGGCTTTTGGTGGAGCAGCCAAGCCAGTGCGATTTGTGCGGGCGTTACCTTTTTGGCGGCGGCGAAGGACACGACCAGATCAGCCAGTGCCTGATTGGCAGCGCGCATATCTGCGGCAAAGCGGGGGCTGCGGTTGCGGAAATCACCATCAGCGAAGGTGGTTTCGGACGTCACAGTTCCCGTGAGGAAGCCTTTGCCCAGCGGCGCAAAGGGCACAAGACCGATGCCCAGTTTTTCAAGCAGAGGAATGATCTCGGTTTCAAGTTCGCGAAACCAAAGTGAATACTCACTTTGCAGTGCCGCCACAGGCTGCACCGCATGGGCCCGCGCGATGGTATCGGCACTGGCTTCAGATAAACCGAAGTGTTTGACCTTGCCCTCGGCGATCAACTCTTTCACGCAACCTGCCACATCTTCAATCGGCGTGTTGGGATCAAAGCGGTGTTGGTAGAGCAGATCAATGGCATCAACCCGCAATCGCTTCAATGAACCTTCCACCACATCGCGGATATGTTGTGGCTTGCTATTGAGGCCCATCCACAAACCATTTTGCGCCGGGTCCGGCTCAAAACCAAATTTGGTGGCGATGGTGACTTGGCCCTTGAAGGGCTCCAACGCCTCGCCCACCAGAATTTCATTGTGATGCGCGCCATAAACTTCCGCCGTGTCGAAGAATGTGTAACCCAGTTCGACGGCTTTGCGGATGACCTTGATCATCTCGCCGCGATCAGAGGGTGGGCCGAATCCGGATGACATGCCCATGCAGCCAAGACCTAAGGCTGAAACGTTTAAGCCACTATTTCCGAGTTTACGATGATGCATTTTCAAACCTCCACTTCAATAGGCGCTAATTGCGCAGCTGCTGCCGTTTTGTGATTCATCACCGCATTGCCAACACCCGCGAGTGCCACAAGGCTAATGCCGATGAATGTCAAATACTCAGGTGCTTGATTGAACACGATCCAACCCAGCAATGTGGCCCAAGCGATATGCACGTAGGTGAAAGGGGCCAGCAGAGACACGGGCGCTCTGGCATAGGCTGCCGTAAATAAGCTGTGGCCCACAAATGACACAACGCCAATCGCAACCATTAAAGTGCCATCAAACAGCGAGGGCGCGGTTGCAGGGATTGTCCACGGCAGCTGCGCGAAATAGTAAACCGTGCCTGCCATGCCGACATAGAACATGAGTGTCTGCGTGCTCTCGGTTTTTGAAAGTAACCGCGAGAGCAGGGGATAGATCACCGCAGTGATCAAGCAGAGGAACGCATAGACCATTCCAATTGTAGGCAAATTGCTTCCTGGTCGCACGATGAAAAGCAATCCAGCAAAGCCCAGCCCTGCTGCAATCCAGCTAAACCACCGCACTTTTTCTCCCAGTAAGGGTTGGGCGAGGAACAATACGATGAGTGGATTGAGATACAGAATACTGTTCATCTCGGCCAAGGGCATGACGCGCAGGGCCAACCCGCCCGTGAGCGAACCAAGCGCCAGCGCAAGGCCCCGCGTGATGGCCAGAACAGGTCTGTCGGTGCGCATAAAACCAAACCCATAGCGTGGTGCAAAGATCACCATGATCAAAAACAAATTCACGCCGTAGCGAATGGCTTGCACAAAAGGCACGGAATGCTTGGCGAAAAGATATTTGCCCATGGTGTCTTGGCAGGCAAAAAGAAATACGGCCAGAAGAACCAGCACAATGCCGCGCAAATGATTGGACGAGGGCAGGGAGGCGTCGGTCATGCGCCGCCGTCTAGCATTGGGCCATTGTGGCCGCCAGAGTTTTAAAGCGACCTGACTTGGCGATCAATTTTTTCGATCATTAATATTGCGCTCTGCAACGCCGGTGCCCGCGCCCTTGAACAGTTCCTGCAAAAGCGAGAACTCCGAACCCACGACAGGTGTCTTGCGGGTGTTGATATCAATGATCCGGCCATCGACCAGACCATACTGCGCCAGGCCCGAAACCCGGTCTGCCTTATCAAAGCGCACAGCAATAATCTGGCGGTCTGTTTCCACGGGCTTAAGGAACGAACGCTGCTCGGTTGTCGACGATATATAATAATAACTGTCGCCCTGAAAATTGATCGATGCCGTTGTTGAAGGTGATCCCAGCACGGCCTCAACTTCCGCTTTAGGTAGACCTTCATGCAACTGGCTGAACACACCGGGTTTGGCGATATAGCCGCGATGATCAATCTGCGGCGTACAGGCCACCAGTGAACTTGCAATCACCGCGCCAAGAAGCCAAAGAGGGACAAGTTTGATCGACCGAAACGTTATAGCCATGGTTTTCCTAAAATTCTGCAAGCCTCTTAACCCGCCCGAGAGATTCGAAGCAAGCCTATGATATTCGCCAAATTCTTCGCAAGGTCGCAAAACCCGGCCCAGCCTCTCTATGAAGCGATTGTGGCGGCGGCACGGCAACCACATTTCTATACGCAATGGCGTGTTCCTGACACCGTGGATGGGCGCTTTGACATGCTGTTGCTTCACCTCTGTCTTGTGGTTGAACGCTTGCGCGCAGAAGCCCCGGAGCTTTGCCAAAACCTCGTTGACTATTTTTGCACGGATATGGATGCCAACTTGCGTGAGTTGGGGGCGGGGGATTTATCCGTCAGCAAAAAAGTGCGCCGCATGGCCGAGGCTTTTCAGGGGCGCTATGATGCTTATGCGGCGGCGCGTGAAACCAAGGAGATGGCAGAAGCGGTTTTGCGCAATGTCTATGCCAGACGCGCTGGGCAAGATGCATCGGCGCTGGCGCGCTATGCTCTGGATGCGCGCGCCAAGCTGACCGAGCAGAATGCAGACGCAATAAGTGCAGGAAAGATCATATTTTCATGACCAAAGCCCTAATTGATAAACCTGAGTTCTTCCGGCCTTTGTTGGTGGACCGGGTGCCGCGCAAAGGCTCACATGAGGTGATGAAGGCAGACGCCCAAGAATGTGCGGCACTGGCCAAAAGATTCGCCTTGCCAAATCTATTCACATTGAATGCCAGATTGTTTGCTGCACCTTGGCGCGGTGGTGGCCTCAAGGTGACAGGCACAGTGGAAGCAGATTTTGAACAAGTCTCGGTCATTTCCCTCGAACTTTTCAGGGCAGTGCAAAAGTTTGAAGTCGAACGCTATTTCCTGCCCGCCAAGGACTTGACCGATGGCGTCGAAGAAGATGCAGATCCCATCATCAACGGTGAAATTGATTTAGGGGCCATTGTCGCCGAAGCCCTCGGGCTTGAGCTTGATCCTTATCCACGCAAACCCGGGGAGAGCTTTTCGCCACCGGAAACAGAGATTTAAAAAAGGTTTGTTTCAGGGGGCAAAGCCCCTATCTTAACGGGAATCCTTGCCGAAACCGGAATCACGCCTGAAGAATGACGCCAACATTAATCATCGCACTTGACGCCATGGGCGGGGACAAAGGGCCAGAAATTGTGATCCCCGGTGCAGCATTGGCGCTGGAGCGCCATCCTGATGTGTCCTTCATCTTATTTGGTAATGCGCCAAGGATAGCGCCCTTGCTCGATGCAAAGCCCAGGTTAAAAGCCAGATCCACCGTCCGTCATGCCGAAATTGATGTGCAGATGGATGAAAAACCAAGCCAGGCTTTGCGCCGGGGTCGCAATAAAAGCGGCATGTGGATGGCCATTGAAGCTTTGCGCCAGCATGAAGCGTCAGCTGTCGTATCGGCTGGTAACACGGGCGCGTTGATGGCCATGTCGCGCTTTATCTTACGCACATTGCCGGGCATTGAACGGCCAGCCATCGCGGCGATCTGGCCCACCACCACGGGCGAATGCGTCGTGCTGGATGTGGGTGCCACGGTGGGGGCTGATGCCCATCAATTGGTGGAATTCGCCATCATGGGCGAAGCCATGGCGTCATGTCTCTTTGGCAAGAAACACCCGACAGTGGGTCTCCTCAACATTGGTGTGGAAGAAGTCAAAGGCAACGACAGCGTGAAAGAGGCCGCGCGCATGTTGCGGGAAATGAAACTGCCGCTGGTTTACAGCGGCTTTGTCGAAGGAGATGACATCGGCAGGGGGAAAGTCGATGTCGTGGTCACTGAAGGCTTTACGGGCAATGTCGCCATCAAAACCGCTGAAGGCACGGCCAAGCAGATAACTGGCTTTTTGCGTCAGGCCTTGAATGCCACACTGATGTCAAAACTGGGCGCTTACCTTGCAGGCGGCGCTTTCAGGGCGCTGCGTGAAAGGCTGGACCCCAGCAAACACAATGGCGGCGTATTTTTAGGCCTCAATGGCGTCGTGGTCAAAAGCCATGGCGGAACTGACGTGCTCGGCTATGCAACAGCAATCGAAGTGGCCATTGATATGGTGAGGAACGGTTTGGTTGAACGCATTGCCTCTGACGTTGCCGAAGTGCACAGCGTGCTGCAAGCGCCGCGAGCTGAGGAAAAATCAGCATGAAACACACAGTGATTGCAGGCGTCGGTTCGGCCTTGCCACGCCGTATCATGACCAATGATGATATTTCCAAAATCGTCGACACCACGGACGAATGGATCACCGAGCGCACCGGCATCAAGGCCCGCTATATCGCAGGCGAAGGCGAAACGACGCGCAGCCTTGCCACAGAAGCCGCCCGCAAGGCTCTCGCACATGGCGGGATTAGCGCTGGCGAAGTTGATTTGATTATCTTGGCGACGTCAACGCCCGATCATACCTTCCCAGCCACCGCCACGCAGGTTCAGGCGGATCTCGGCATTACCCAAGGGGCAGCTTTTGACATGCAGGCCGTCTGCTCCGGTTTTGTCTATGCTTTGACCACCGCAGATGCGTTGATCAAAACAGGCCAGGCAACTTGCGCTTTGGTGATTGGTGCAGAAACCTTCTCGCGCATTCTGGATTGGACTGACCGCAGCACCTGCGTGCTCTTCGGCGACGGGGCAGGCGCTTTTGTTCTGAAAGCCGAGGAAGGAACACGCGGTATTCTGGCATCAAAGCTGCGCGCCGATGGCCGCTATATGAGCAAGCTCTATGTCGATGGCGGCCCGTCGACCACCAAGACGGTGGGCCATCTGCGCATGGAAGGCCGAGAGGTTTTCAAACACGCCGTGGCCAATATGGCCGAAGTGATCACCGAGATCCTCAAAATCGGCAATATGACGGAGACAGACATTGATTGGTTCGTGCCGCACCAGGCCAACAAGCGCATCTTGGAAAGCACGGCCAAAAAGCTCGGCGTGCCCAATGAGAAATTTATCGTGACGCTCGATCAGCATGGCAACACATCAGCAGCCTCAATTCCTTTGGCCTTTGACCATGGCGTGCGCCACGGCCAGATCAAGCGCGGGCAGACCGTTTTGATGGAAGCGATGGGCGGCGGCTTTACCTGGGGCGGCGTTTTAGCCCGTTATTAGGGTCTGCCCACGCAAAGCAGTGCAACCTGCGCGAAGAAACGCCTCTAAGTCTTTGAGATAGTACAAAATCCTTGACCTCACAACCGAGAATCTCGTACATTGCCCCAGATGGCGGAGGGGCCCATGAGCAGCAAAACACTCACACGCGCTGATTTGACGGAAGTCTTGCACCGGGAAGTTGGGCTTTCCCGGACAGAGTCAGCCGATATGGTCAATGCGGTCTTGGATTTAGTTTCGGATGCCTTGGTTGAAGGCCATACAGTGAAGCTATCTTCGTTCGGCACCTTCATGGTCCGCGCGAAACGTGAGCGTATGGGCCGCAATCCAAAAACGGGCAAGGAAGTGCCGATTACACCACGGCGCGTTCTGGTTTTTAGGCCAAGCCAAATTATGAAAAACATCGTCAACGGGCAAGAACCAGGCGATGTCGATTGAAGGTCAACGGATCGGGGGTTGAACCATGACGATTGAAAAATCACCAGACGCCTTTCGCACAATCAGCGAAGCGGCCGATGAATTGAGCGTGCCGCAGCACGTGCTGCGTTTTTGGGAAACGCGCTTTACACAAATCAAGCCGATGAAACGGGCGGGCGGCAGGCGTTATTATCGCCCCGCCGATATTGAATTGCTCAAAGGCATCCATGAACTTCTTTATAAGCGAGGCTACACCATTCGCGGTGTGCAAATCATCCTCAAGGAAGAGGGTGCGGCCTATGTCACGGGTGTGGGCCGCGGCGAAGTTGTTTTACGGAAGTCTGAACTGGCCCATGAAGGCGCACCACCACCCGGAACAGCCAAAGCCGCACCGCGCCCGGGCCGCGCCCCCTTGGCCCGCCCGATTGGTGACGCACCAAAGATCATTCATAAACTTTCAAGCAACCAATCTGATGCGTTACGCGCAGCTTTGAAAGATTTGGGAGATGCCCGCAAACTGCTCGACCAGGCAAGTTGATTGCCTTTGGTGATTGAGAGCGCTGCGCCATGACCTTGGGGCGCATGATGCAATTGATGCTCGGCAGTGTCGGTCTGCGCTTTGCCGGCGCAGGCCTAGGCCTCCTGACGCAACTGGTGTTGACACGGAATTTCGCGCCAGCCGATGTCGGCATCATTTTTCTCGGCATGTCAATTGCGGCCTTCTTCAGCCTCTGTGTGGCGGTGGGTTATCCGTTGTTAGCGCTTACGCAATTGCCGCGCTTTTACACCTTGGGCCTCAACGGTTTGACCCGCGCCTTTCACGGAACATTCCTGCGTGATATGGTGCTGACGGCAGGGTTGATCTTTACAGGGGTGGCCGCGACAGGCCTCTTTTTCAAGCCGGAACCAAGCGTTTACCTGGCTTTGTTTTTCGGTGCACTCTCCGCCGTGCCATCAGCATTGATCCGCTATAACTGCTCGGTGGCCAATAGCTTACGCTACTATCAATGGGCTTTTTTGCCAGACTTCATCATCCGCCCCGGCCTGTTCCTTGCTTTTATATTGTTCTCCATCTTTTTGCATATGCCGCTTTCCATTGGCCATGTGCTGTTGGCTTTTGTCATTTCAAACGTGATCGTCGCTTTCATTCAAGCTTGGGTGGTGGGGGCAGAAGGCGTCAAGTTTTCCGACTGGAATAAAACCAAGCACCATCTCACCGCTGTTCTGCGGCAACGTTCAATCGCACTGGCCATCATAGGCGCAGTCACAGTGATGTTTGCTGATGTGATAACATTGCTCGGCGGCTTTATATTGCCGCATGGCGAACTGGCCGTTCTCGGCTTGTGCATCCGCCTTGCGGGGATCGCAGGCTTTGTCATTCAAGCCACTCAGCAATTTATTTTGCCGGACTTGACCCAAGCCATCACCAAGCGGAATGACGAGACAGCCCACAGTTTGCTCTTGCGCCTCAATCTGATGACGGTTGTGACTTTGGCTCTCGGCATGGGCTTTGCCATTTTCTTTGGGGGTTATTTCTTGAGCTTCTTTGGCGAGACCTACCGCGCTGGCCATTGGTTGCTTGTACTGTTTCTCTGCGGCCAATCCGTCCGCGCCTTGAGTGGCATGAACCAAAACCTGATGTCCATTGCAGGCCAGCAAGTGCGCTCCGCAACCGGCGCCATCATCGGCATGATATTGTTTGCGGTTCTTTGGGTGCTTCTGGCACCTCATTTTGGTCTCATGGCTGCTGGGGTCTCGGTGATATTGGCCGAACTGGCCTGGGCCTTCATGCTGGCAGCACAAGCCAAAGCGGTCCTGGGCCGGAGGGCAGATCTCTTCTGGTTGCTCAGCCACCGCCCCTGAAAGCCTGAGCGCTTTATGGTGGACATTTCGCCCAGCAATGCTATCTCCGGCCCCAAGTCGGAGCGTAGCGCAGCCCGGTAGCGCACTAGTCTGGGGGACTAGGGGTCGCAGGTTCGAATCCTGTCGCTCCGACCAATTCTCCCGCGGGAGCTAACCCGAGATCATCCGCTTCAGTTTACGCAAGGGCGTGACGGGCAGGACCAAAAGCCCAAGCGTTCGCGCCATGCCCAAATAGGAATGCGGGTTCAACCAATCGGCATTGTCGCGTTGCAAGCGCAAACGGCTTTTGAGCTGCCTCTGGCGCGATCCACCCGAAATAGACGCGCTCATCTCAATGGTGCGATAAAGCATCTGCGGTACATTGGCCATTTTGTAGCCGTTGTTGACCGCCCAAAACTCCATCGCATAATCTTCAGCCGCTGGATAGTGCGTAGGGTAAACCTTAAGCGCGCGCAGGAAAGATATCCGAAACATAATCGCGGCATGGGTGAGCGGCGCATTATAACGCATCAGGCGTTCGCAAGCTTTCGAATCCTCCGGCCCTTGCCAATCCACTTTCAATCCCGTCAAAACATATTCGTAACGCACGTGAGCCGAGATCAGCGCCAATTCGGGACGATCTTGTAGATAGCGCACTTGGGTTTCAAACCGCTCCGGCATGTTGATGTCGCCGTTGTCAACGCGGGCCACGAAATCGAAATCACCCTTGAGAATCTCTAAAAGGCCAGCATTGAGAGCCCCCGTGATGCCCAGATTCTTTGGCAGTTCGATCACCCTGGCATTCATGCCGTTCGTCAAAGCTGCATAATCGCCTTTGTGTGCTGAACCATCATCCACCATAAACAGGGTTGCAGGAACAGTCTGCGTCCGAATACTGGTCAGCGTGTCCACAAGTTCAGGCCCCGGATTATAGACGGGCATCAAAATAGCAATTTTACCAGAAGGCATCATGACGACGGCCTGATCCGTGGCGGCACGACAAGCGAGAGCAGCGATGGGTCAAGCCCCGCGTGGCGACGCAGAACCACAATGGCTGAAACATTCCACAAGATCACACCACTCGCAGAGGCCAATGCAGCACCGAGCGCACCAAAGCGCGGAATGAGAATGAACTGTGCTGCCACTACCAAGGCATAACATGTGGCCATGATCTTCAAATAAGGTTTTTCATAACTGGTCATCTGCATCAGATAGGCATTGGGGCCGGATATAGCATCAATCATGGCACCAAGACCTATGATCAGCAAAATGGGATAAGCAGATTGGAACGCCGGGTCAAACAGTGCCAACAGTTGCTTGCCGAACACCACAAGAAAGACAAACCCAATGGCCGTCATCAATGCAATAACCAAGGCAAGATTTCTGCACATCGCCTGCAATGCATCAAGCTTCTTGGCATGATAAAGTGCCGCCATTTGCGGTGCCGTCACCAAGCCACCTGCGATCAGCACCAAACTCAGCAGCATTGCGGTTTTCTGCGCGGCAAAGTAACTTCCAGCCTCTGCTTTGCCCAACAATGACCCAACGATCACCACATCAAACTGTTGGATCATCGCATAGATAATGCCGGCAAACCAAAGTGGAATGAGACTGGGGCGCAAACTCGCAAAATCTTTGCGCGCCAAGAGATGAACTCCCAAGGCGGCGACATGTTGCCGAATATGAAACATCTGCCACAGCGTCAGGACCAATAAAACACCAGCACTGATCGCCAGCGCGCCTGTGCCCGAAAGGCCAAGGCCCAGATGCAAGGCCCCATAGGCACAAACTGGAATGAGGATTCGCCACAACACATCGCGCGGCAGCATCGAAACCACAACACTGCCCTGCGCGCGCAAAAGATTGGTGGCCATATCACCCAGATTAATCAACAGGCCCAGAATTCCGATCATCAGAAAGACCATCGGATCCAGATCCCACCCCAATGCGCGAACCAGAAATGCACCGAGCCAGAGCGCAACGGCAAGTCCAGCACCGCCCAAAAGGGCCAGTTCAAAGGCCTGGATCACAACACCCTTGGCCGCGGCCTTGTCACCTTCAATGAGATATTTCGGCCAATAACGCATGAGCCCGGTTGAGAAGCCGAGATTGCCAATGGCTGCAAGAATGATGGCCGCGTTGAGACCAAAGGCAAAGCGGCCATAATCTTCAGCGCCGAGCAGATGCGCCAGCGCCACAACCATTGCGTAGGAAAGCATTGCCCCGGCCACCTTGATGGTGAGCGAAATGAGTCCAGAGGATACGGACAAGCGGCTTTGCAATGGGACTGTCACGCCGTAGGGGCCTGCGAAAGCGCAGGTTCGTTGATGCCTTGATCACGGGCATCCCCCCCCAAGCTCCAACCTGCCCGAAATGCGTCTGGCCAGTATCCATTTTCTGCGGATTGACATGCCGCTGTGACCAAGCCCCAACCGATCCCCATCAACCAATAAAGGTGGCGCCAATGTTCATCGTCAATTTGAACACCCTGAAATGTCATCACAACGAAGGAGCAGAAAACGACGATGGCATAAGATTGATAGGGAGAGCGCGTAAAGATCGCCTTGAAGCCATAGGCAAAGTTCGTGACAGTCAGCATGAGGTAAGCAATACCACCCATCCATCCGCCCGCCGAAAACGCATTGAGAAATGTATTGTGCGGTGCCAGCCCAAAGTACTCCTGGAATTGATAGGGCCCAAAGCCGAAAGGCAAACGCAGCAACATCGGAATGGCATTGAGCTGGTTGCCAAAGCGTCCAATCTCACCTGAGTCATAACTCTTAACCAACACAAAACGATCAAGAAAGGCGGCCTGCATGCCGGGAATGGAAAGCAACGCGGCAATGACGACGGCAATGAAACCTATCCCCACCACTGCCAATGTAACAATACGCCCGCGTTGCCGCCCCGAAGGGGAATTCAACGCTGTCAGGATGACGGCGAGACTGGTTGCCGCAACAGCATCAATCCACGCGCCGCGTGAGAAGGCCAGGAGCAATGCCAGCAGGATCGTCAGGAAGCTTCCCAAGCTGACCAAACCGATCCGCAAGCGCCCCACCATGAAGGCCTGTACCATGCTGACCACTGGAAAGAGCAGCCAGGTGGCGTAGACATTTGGGTCCTTATAGGCGCCGCGAACACGAAATTGGAAATCGCCCAAGCGATTGTCACCAATCGTTTGAATGCTCGTGTAAAATGGCTCGATCCGAAAATAGATCAATAAACCCAAAATGGCCCCAATCGTCGCCCCAATCCAATAGGCGCGTTCGATCTGTCGAAAGCGTCGCATCGGATCCGCTGAAATATAACCAGCGAGAAACACAGCCGAGCTTGCCGTCACCATAAGGCCGATCGCATAGCCGTAGGGACTGTCATCGGCGTGAATGATGGGCTTGCTGATGGGAATGGTGGCGATGATGCTGGAGACAAGAAACAGGATCAGAAACAACATTCCCGGTGCCAGGTAGCGCGAAAAGTGCAAGCCGCTGCCCAGAAACAGCACAATCGCCAGGATCGCGAAATAGTCAGTGGCCGCAGGCTCCACTTTCACGAAAAATGATGACAGAAAAATCAGCGAAACCACGCCCTCGCGAAAGCCATCAAATGAAAACCATCCCTGGCGTTGCCAAGGGCTTTCGGCGGGCAGTGACATGGTTTCAATATGCGTTCTTGGTTGTGAAAAGGGCGAGCGGAGTTCTTGCCAAGATGTAAAGATCAAAGGTTAATGACCAGTTCTCGATATAGAACAGGTCAT
>JAYWAB010000142.1:0-12467 GCA_043782835.1 Aestuariivirga sp. | reverse complement strand
TCTGTCGTTGTGGCGCTGCCGTGTAGAATTTGTCCCATAGTGCATCCCTCCATTCAACGGAAAATATTACACCATCAAATGTCGGGACTGAACACCTAGTCGAAACATAGGAGGACAGCATGCCAGATAGTTTTTCCGCAACCGCAAGTAATGCGTCTGGTAGTTCCGTTGCTTTAGAATTACGCGAGTTTCCTGCTCCACACGGTGGTGATGAGATTGTTGCAGCAAAAACGTACACAATTGACAACTGGCCAATAGTAAAAGGCGATGGTCAGGTTATGACGACCTTTAGTACGATGCACGTAACGCTACTTCACATAAGAGACGGTCGCGGAGATTCGCATACTGACGTACTTGGAGATTTTCACCAATACAATGATACGGAAAATGACAGGGGCGATCATCATGCGAGCCTCAGGCTCATGTTGGGCGGGAGCGGCGGCAACATATTGGCGACACCATACGCGAGTATTACTATCACTCGGGATGCTTGCAGAGACCTCGGCACCATTACACTCCCTCAAGTTAGAATGCAAAGTGACATCTTTGATCTGGTAGCGAACTTCAAAACGGAGTTCCATGCTGACTGGAATTATGAAGGTGGCTGCTAGTCGTGTATCAAATGGTTGAAACTTTCATAAAAGCTGACGTTTTTGCGTTATGAGGGTTCCAGCTATTTTCTAATTAGACTTTCAATCCTCTTCGCCATCTGCGCCAACGCCCCGTGATCCGCCATTTTACCTGTATGCGGCTTGAGGGGCACACCTTCCTTCATCGGTAGAATATGGAAGTGCAGATGGAACACTGTCTGCCCGCCCGCACCTTCGTTATACTGCCGCACTTGAAAGCCATCGGCCCCTGTCGCAGCCACAGCAGCTTGGGCCACTTTTTGCACGACGGGCATTACGCGTGCCAACACGGCGGGGTCTGCATCCAGCAAACCGCTTGAGGCAGCCTTGGGGATCACCAGGCAATGCCCATCACATTGCGGCATCACATCCATGAAAGCCAGCGTGTAGTCATCCTCATAGACCTTATGGGCGGGGATTTCGCCGCGTAGGATTTTGGCAAAGATATTGTTGGGATCATAAGCCATGGCGAACCTCATTCCCGCTCAACATGCCGAAATGGCGCGTGTTCGGCAAGTTCCTGCTGTCCTTCGGCGATGGCGGCGCGCTCATGCGCCAGATAATCCGCCACAGCGCGCGAAAGCCCCGGATGGGCCAAATGGTGAAAGCTCTTGGTTGTCACCGGAACATAACCCCGCGCCAATTTATGCTCACCCTGAGCGCCGGCCTCAACCACGCGCAGCCCCCGCGCAATAGCAAAATCAATCGCCTGATAATAACACGTTTCAAAATGCAAAAACGGGTGCTGCTCAATGCAACCCCAGTTGCGGCCATAGAGCGTATCGCCGCCAATCAGGTTCAAGGCGCCAGCGATGATTTTGTCGCCGCGCTTGGCCAGAATCAGCAACACATGTTGGCGCAAATTGTCGTGCAGCATCGCAAAGAAACTGCGCGTCAAATAAGGCTGGCCCCATTTGCGCGAACCCGTATCGATATAAAATTCCCAGAAGTGATCCCAATGATGGGTTTTAATATCATCGCCCGTCAGCGCCATGAACGTCAGCCCCGCATCACGCACCGCCTGGCGTTCCTTGCGTAAATTTTTTCGCTTGGATGAAGAGAGCGCCGCCAGAAAATCTTCAAAACTCGAATAGCACTGATTGAACCAATGAAACTGTATGTCATTGCGCTCCAACCACGTTGGTTCCAGCAGCGTTGCCCCATCCGTCTGCAACGCAAATGTAACGTGTACGGATGAAGTTTTCTGCGCTTTGCAAAGAGCCCCCAATGCGTCCGCCAATGCGGCACGGCGCTCAGGCGTGGCGGCCAGCAATTTGGGCGCTGTCACCGGCGAGAAGGGCACCGAGACTTGCAGCTTCGGATAATAATGCCCGCCCGCCCGCGCAAAAGCATCGGCCCAACCATGATCAAAAACATATTCGCCTTGCGAATGCGATTTGAGATAACAGGGTGCCGCCGCAACCACCTTGCCTGCATCCTCCAAAACCACATGCCGTGCCGCCCATCCGGTTTTTGTCGTGGCCGAACCAGACTTCTCCAGCGCCCATAAAAACGCATGAGAAACAAAGGGATTGAACTGAATATCAGGCGGATTGGCCAACGCATCCCAATCCGCAGCAGAAATCTCCGCCAGTGATGAAAGAATGCGTGGCGTGAACGTCATGCCGGAACAAAATTCTCAAATGTAATCTGATCCGACCACTTTCGTGCTTGCTGCGCGTCAGCTTCGTTCTCGATTGTCCAGGTGATGATCGGGAAACCTGCCGCTTGAAATTCCGTGATCGGCTGAAATGGCAGCTGATGAAAATCAAACGAAATAAAATGCGGCCGGCTTTCAGGCAGATGCAACAATTCGCGCATCGCATAGCGCTTGGCCACGGGCAGGGGATTATAATAGGGATCAATCACCCTGTCCGCCGTAATTCCCCGCGTGGTGTCAGGCGCAATCGCCGCCACGCGTGAAATGAGATCAGGATCAAACGACATCAAGGCATAAGGCCCGTGATAGTTTGCCAAAATATCAACAGCGCGATCCGTCAACGTAAAATCATCATCCCAAAGCGATTTGATTTCAATCACCAGCGTCGTCTGCCCAGCAACTTGTTCCAACAATTCAGCCAGAGTTTGCACGCGGTCCTTACCTTGTTTGAACACCATGGCTTTCAGCTCACGAGTAGTGAAATACTTCACCTTGCCTTTGCCATCCAGAACGCGATCCACCTCATCATCATGAAATACCACGGCCTCGCCATCGGCGGTGAGCTGAATGTCCGTCTCTATGGAAAAGCCATGGGCAATGGCCGTCGCAAAAGAACTCTCGCAATTCTCGACCAAACCGCTCTTCTCATGGTGCAGACCCCGGTGCGCGATGGGCCGATGCACCAACCAATCCAACGCGCGCAGCTGTGGTGTAAAACGCATCAGCGAATCTCCACCACAGCTTCAACCTCAACTGAAACATCCAGAGGCAACGATGAACATCCGACAGATGAGCGCGCATGTTTGCCCGCTTCGCCAAAAACCGCCACCATCAAATCCGATGCACCATTCACCACCTTGGGAATATCAGTGAAATGCGCTGCACAGTTGACAAAACCGACAAGTTTTACAACACGCACCACCCGGTCAAGCTCGCCACCACAGGCGTCATTGATCTGCGCTAAAAGATTAATTGCACAAAGCCGCGCCGCAGCGGCACCTTGATCGACACTCACCCCATCACCCAATTGGCCCAGCTGTTGCGGTTTGCCGCCCAACACAGGAATTTGCCCTGCGACAAAAACCAAGTTTCCGGTTTTCACCCACGCAACATAATTGGCCACGGGTTTCATAGGCTCCGGCAAATCAATGCCAAGGGACTTTAACTTCTCGTCAATCACACCCATGTGAGGCCTTTCATCACCGCTGGTATCGGCTCAAATATATGCTAGCCTTGATTCAGGAACCAACACCATGCGCTTTTCGGCCTCACTCTCCATTATTTCTTTGGCACTCATCTTAGGAATGGCGGAGGCCCACGCCGTAGAGCTTGCCTCATTCCGTGTCTTTTATACTTTCCTGCCATCCCGGATTGACCAGGCTTCAACCACGGTGCCCATTGACGGTGCCTTGGCCTATGAGGCGCGTGGATCTCGGTGCCTTGGCTACACTGTCGATTCCCGCATGGGCAATCGTTATGCCGATGAACATCAGGGTCAAAGGTTTATGGACCTTGAAGCTACAACTTTCGAATCAGCCGATGGTGCAGATTTTGAAGTCAATCAAACACAATATGTGAACAAACAGGCCGATGAACCCGAACGGATCAGTGTGAAACGGCCTGATGGCGCGAGCGCCGCCAACGGTGAAATCAAAGGCGCAAAACCTGCCACTTTTAATCTGAAGCCCGAAATACTTTTTCCCACAGGTCATGAAATCAAACTGCTGGCCGCCGCCGAAAAAGGCATCACCCGCGATGAGTCTTATGTCTACGATGGTTCGGACGGTACAAAATTCTACCGCGCTTTTACTTTTATCGGCAAGAAGCGCGTCGGCGGCAGCTTCACACCGGACGCGCAGAACCCGCAAACCAAAGTGCTCCAAAACCTTGCGTCTTGGCCGTTCTCCATCGGCTATTATCCCGGTGAAGATCCCAAGGCCGACACGCCTGTTTTTCAAGCCAGTTTCAATATGTATGAAAACGGCATCACCACTGAAATGCTGTTTGACTATGGCACCTATGCGATGAAGGGCACTTTGCAGAAACTGGATCTACTGGCCACCGAGCCTTGCGATTCGACTGCGGCACCCATGCCACCAAAGCCAGAAGTGGCAGTGCCCCAATAATGCCAGGCATTGTTATTGCCGCACTCATCGTGGTGGCTGCGCTATGGTTTTTCCGGCAACTGGGCCGCAAGCCGCCACAAGAGGCGCGTGGCTTTTCCACAAAAATTTTCGGTGCAGCACTCATGCTGGTCAGCGCATTCTTGGCTTTGCGGGGCGCAATGGTATTTGCCATGCCACTCTTTCTCGCAGGCGCTGGCCTCTTTGGTTTGGGAAAATATCTGCCGCAAGCAGCCAACATCATGGGGCAGAGACCATCTCCAACGCCGCCCGAACCTTCGACAAAAATGAACGCAAAAGAAGCCCTGTCGGTTCTGGGCCTGACGCAAGCTGCTTCCCGCGATGAAATTATTGCCGCCCACAAGCGCTTGCAACGTACCAATCACCCAGACGTGGGCGGCAGCGACTATCTCGCCGGAAAAATCAACCAGGCGCGGGACGTTCTGTTAAAGCGCTAGCCTTGCGGCGCAATCGCCATGCAACGCGAACCCAGCCGCGTCAATCGTGTACAAGCCTTCTTGGCGCTCGCTGCATCAAAGCCCGCAAAGCGAGCGTGATAGATCATCTTACCTTTAAGATCCGCCGCAACGGTAAAGCCCTGCTTGTCTTGTAAAAGGCCACTGGCCCTGCCGCGCAAAGAGGCAATCTTGGCATCGGCCAAATCCTTATGTGGGTATGCCCCAATCTGAATATTCCAACTGTTGGCCATCACATTTGCCAAGCTGTTGGGCGCGTCATTTGCTGAAACGACGGCGAAGGGAAGCTTTGCAGGCAACTTATTCTCACTGTCGAGATTGGCCTCCAAAACTTTCGGGCGTGCGGGTGAATTCGTAGCCGTCGCCAGCTTGTCAGCCTGGTCTTCCTCGTTGCCACTCGTATCGATTGCGCCATTGGCAGCATCTAAAGCCGCAACGGCAAGTTCCTGATTGGCCATCGTGTCGGCCTGATCAGTTTCAGGTTTTGTTTTAGGTGCCAAGGGATTGATCACACCCTTCGAAGAACCAGCAACCGATGCAATCGTCTCGCCTTCCTTGGCCTTGGCAAAATTCTTTTCCAACATGGCACGCATAAATCGCTCACGCGAGGGCGCAGAGCGCGCACCCAGAACAACGCCAACCAAACGCTTGTTACCATGTTTGGTCGAGGTCACCAGATTATAACCTGAATCGGCAATGTAACCCGTCTTGATCCCGTCAGTGCCAGCATAGTGCTCGACCAACCGATTATGGGTTCGGATGATGTGACCGTGAAAGTTAAATACCGTAGTACGGAAATAGGGATAGTATTGTGGAAAGTCGCGCATCAGGTGCAGGCCAAGTGTCGCCATATCGCGCGCCGTCGTATATTGGCTCGGGTTGGGTAGACCAGATGCATTCATAAAGGTCGAATGGTTCATCCCAATGCTATGGGCCACGCGGGTCATCCGCGCTGCAAAATTGCTCTCGCTGCCGCCAAGATTTTCGCCGATTGCGGCGGCAACATCATTGGCAGACTTGGTGACCAAAGCTTTGATCGCCTCATCAACAGTGAGCGATGATCCCGCCCGCAGATGCAATTTTGAAGGGGCCATCGCAGCAGCGCGCGCCGACACATGCAATTTGCTGGAGCGAGTGATACGACCTGCCTTCATGTCTTGAAACAAAACATAGAGCGTCATCATCTTGGTCAAGGATGCCGGATGGCGCAAACCATCCTCATTGTCTTGAAACAGAACCTGTCCCGTGCGGGCATCAACCGTAATGGCTGAAAATTGCGGGGAAGCCATTGACGCGCTGCTGGCCAAGAGTGAGACCACCAGACCAGCGCTGGTCAACTTCAAAAACGACAGAACAGATTTCAAATCAAATCCCCACAAAGTGCCCCGCCACGAAGGCGGCATTCAAACCATAGTGAACAAGGCCTTACCACCGGGTAAATCCCCAATGACCCGATTCATCATCTCATGCGCCTTTTAGACCGAACAATGAAATTGGTGCAATGCAATATTTCTTCTTGACTTAATGTTGCAGTGCACATATATCGACATCAACAACGAATTCCAAACCAACCCGTTGCCCAGAAGGAATACGATCATGATGAAGACATTTGAAGATATGCAAGCCATGAACAAAGACGGCATTGAAGCTTTCACCGCTTCGAACGCTGCCTTGACCAAGGGTTACCAAGCTGTTGCCCAGGAAGTTGCTGATTTCTCAAAGAAATCTATGGAAAAAAGCGCAACTGTTTGGCAGAGCGCTGTTGCCGCCAAGTCCTTTGACAAGGCTGTTGAAGTTCAACAGACATTTGCCAAGGAAGTTTTTGACGCAAGCGTTGCCGAATTCACCAAGCTCGGCGAACTCTATGCCGCTGCTGCCAAGAGCGCATTCAAGCCATACGAAGCCAGCTTTGCTGCTTTCGGCGTGAAGGCTCCTGTCACCAAGTAATTCACGTTGTGAGTTTGTAAGTTTTCGAAACCCGCCGGAGCAATCCGGCGGGTTTTGCTATTTGAGTTCAATCACCACAGGCACATGATCCGATGGCTTCTCATGGCCCCGCGCATCGCGGTGGATTTCTGCCGCCACCAGCATATCGGCAGCCTGCGGCGAGAGGAGATGGTGATCGATTCGAATGCCGTTGTTTTTGGGCCAGGCCCCAGCCTGATAATCCCAGAAGCTATAGGCAGCTTCGGCAGGGTGCAAAGCGCGCCAAGCATCCGTCAGCCCAAGGCTCACTAATTCCTGAAACGCCGCGCGTGATGGCGGCAGCCATAGCGCATCATTCACCCAAGCCTCTGGCCGCTTCATATCCAGAACGGCGGGAATCACATTGTAATCGCCCGTCAGAACGAAAGCCTCTTCATTTTGCAGCATGTCCATGGCCAGTGCATGAAGTCGCTTCATCCATGCGAGTTTGTAGTCATATTTCGGCCCCGGTGCTGGGTTGCCATTGGGCAGATAAAGCCCACCCACAGTGACGGGACGGCTGGCCCCGAAAACTGTGGCCATCACGAATCGGGCCTGTTCATCCGACGCATCACCCGGAAGGCCCCGAACCACATTTTCAATTTTACCCCGCGCCAAAAGGGCCACACCATTGTAAGTCTTCTGGCCGTGAACCGCGCAGGAATAGCCCAGCTCTTCAAAAGCCGCCGCTGGAAAATTATGGTCTTCGCATTTGATTTCCTGCAAACACAGAACATCCGGCTTTTCAGCCTTCACCCATTCCGTCACCTGTTCAAAGTGCGCCTTGATGGAGTTGACGTTCCACGTGGCGATGCGCATGGCTTAAAGCGAGAAACTGGTGCCGCAGCCGCAAGACGATTTCGCCTGGGGATTGGCAACACGGAAAGATTGGCCCATCAGATCATCTACAAAATCCACCGTCGCGCCAGACATATGGACCAGCGACATGGAATCAACCAAAAGGACAGCGCCATCACGTTCCACCGCAGTATCATCGGCCTCACGCGACGCATTGAGGGAGAACTCATATTGAAAGCCCGAGCAGCCGCCGCCATTGACCGCAATGCGCAAAGCCGCAGGCTGATCGTTTTTGGCAGCCACTGCGCAAATGCGCTGGGCGGCGCGGGGTGTCAGATTGATTTGGGCCTGTTCCATAGGCCAGATGTTGTGCCTTCGGGCTTAAAAGTCAATGGGGCGGCCTGATGCTTGATCGCCACGCCAGTTTCGCCAGCCACGCCGCCCAATCCTTGGGCCGGGCCATTGCCGAAACAAATGAACCCCATCGCTCGTGTTTTGCCAGGGACAGGGACAGAATCATTCATGCTCAGGCTTTCCGCCGCCTGAAGCAGAAAACCCAGGTTTTTGTGGCTCATGAAGGTGATCACTTTCGTACCCGTCTCACCCATTCCATCGAGGTGGCGCAAATCGCGCGCGCTCTGGCGCGCAGTTTACGCCTCGATGAAGACCTGACCGAAGCCTTGGCGCTGGCCCATGATTTGGGCCACACACCTTTTGGCCATGCCGGAGAGCGCGAACTCGACAAATTGATGCAGCCCTATGGCGGCTTTGATCATAATGCCCAGACGCTGCGCATCGTCACCAAGCTCGAACGCAAATACGCTGCCTTCGATGGTTTAAACCTTACCTGGGAAACGCTCGAAGGCCTCGTCAAGCATAATGGGCCATTGATCGACGCCAAGGGCCATGCGATTGGCCACTACAAAGAGCAGGGCCTTCCCGCCGCCATCATCGAATATACCGAAGCCCATGATCTCAGACTATCGACCTATGCCTCAGCCGAAGCCCAAATCGCAGCCCTGTCGGATGACATTGCTTATAATGCTCATGATATCGACGACGGCTTGCGGGCCAAGCTCTTTGACGTGATTGATTTGGGCGATGTGCCGCTGGTGGGTGTGGCTTTGGGCCATGTTCTCAAGACCTATCCGAAACTCGAAACACCGCGCGTCATCCACGAAACCGTGCGCCGCATCATCGCCGCCATGATCCAGGATGTGCTCGAACAAACCGCGCGCAACATCAAAGGTGCAAAGCCCCACAGTGCGGAAGATGTGCGCATGTTGGACAGAACTTTGGCCAGTTTCAGCGCCCAGATGGCAGAGAACAACCGCGTGCTACAAAGCTTCCTTTCGGCGCATATGTATCGCCATCCCCGCGTCCTCGCAATTATGAACAAAGCCCAGCGCATTGTTCACGATCTTTTCGAAGCTTACATGGATGATGAGGCCTTGTTGCCGCAAGACTGGCGCGATATTCATCCGCCTACGGACAAACAGCATTATGCCAGACAAGTTTGCGATTTTCTCGCCGGAATGACTGATAACTATGCCTTGGAACAACATCGCCGTTTGTTTGACCTCGACCCGCTTTTTCGTTAGGGCAGGGCCAGAAGTGTGAATTGAAAAACCAATGAATATATTTGCCGAATTTCAAAGCGTTATTATTGCCGCAGTTAAGCAACTTGTTGCAGCCGGAAAGCTGCCCGCAGCACTCGATATGAGCAAGATCACGGTGGAACCGCCGCGTGATGCAACACATGGCGATGTGTCAACCAATGTGGCGATGGTTCTTGCCAAACCCGCAGGCACCAATCCGCGCGCACTCGCTGCACTGCTTGAACCAATGCTGGCAGCCCACGCCGACGTGAAATCAGTTTTGGTTGCCGGCCCCGGATTTATCAATCTCACCCTCAAAGATACAATTTGGCCCCGCGCTTTGCAGGCCGTGTTGGCTCAAGAAGACCAATATGGATCTTCAACTCTAGGGCAGGGCATTAAAGCAAACGTTGAATATGTTTCTGCCAATCCGACCGGCCCCTTGCATGTGGGCCATTGCCGGGGTGCCGTCTTCGGTGATGCGCTTGCCGCTGTGCTGGCTTTCTCTGGCTTTGACGTCACCAAGGAATATTACATCAATGATGCCGGCGCACAGGTTGACGTGCTGGCCCAATCAGCAATGCTGCGCTACCGCGAGGCTTGCGGCGAGGACATTGGCGAAATTCCAGCGGGGCTCTATCCAGGCGATTATCTCAAACCCGTTGGCCAAGCGCTGAAACAAGAATTCGGAACCAGCCTTCTCACCAAGAATGATTGGCTGCCTTTGGTGCGCGACAAATCCATTGCGATGATGATGGTGATGATCCGCGAGGACCTTGCCGCACTTTCGATCCAGCAGGAAATTTTCTTCTCAGAAAAATCGCTGCAAACCTCTGGCGCTGTCACAAGCGCGTTGGCCACGCTTGAGAAGGCGGGTCAAATTTACATCGGCAAATTGCCACCGCCTAAGGGTGAAGTGCCAGTCGATTGGGAAGACCGCGAACAAACGTTGTTCCGCGCCACAAATTTTGGCGATGACACAGATCGGCCATTGAAAAAATCCGATGGCTCTTTCACCTATTTTGCGTCCGACGTGGCCTATGCTGAAAATAAAATCGCGCGTGGCTTCAAACAGCTCATCTATGTTTTGGGCGCTGATCACGGCGGCTATGTCAAACGGCTGCAAGCCGTGGGTGCAGCGTTTTCCGGGGGCACCGTGCAAGTCGATGCCAAACTGTGCCAACTCGTCAAACTCTTCCGCAACGGCGAGCCCGTGAAAATGTCAAAGCGGGCAGGGGAGTTCGTGACGCTGCGTGAAGTGGTGGATGAAGTGGGCCCAGACGTTGTCCGCTTCATGATGCTCTACCGCAAAAACGAAGCGCCGCTGGATTTTGATTTTGCCAAAGTCACTGAGCAATCAAAAGATAATCCAGTGTTCTATGTGCAATATGCCCATGCCAGGATTTGCTCAGTTCTGCGCAACGGACCTAAGACTCTTTCCGGTCAGCCGGAGTTTTCCTTGCTGACCGATGTCGCCGAAACCGCGTTAATCCGGAAAATTGTTGAATTTCCGCGCCTTGTGGAAGCTTCTGCACAGGCTCATGAACCTCATCGAATTGCCTTTTATCTCTATGAATTGGCGAGCGAATTTCATTCTTTATGGAACCGGGGCAAAGAACTGCCGCAATTAAGGTTTATTTTGGAAGGACAAGATACTGTAACCTTAACGCGGCTCGCTTTCTTAAGGGCGATTCGCTATTGTTTGGCCAATGGGCTTCGGCTGTTGGGTGTCACACCCGTCGAAGAAATGTAGGGTACATCGGGATGGACGAAAATTCGGGCAATACGACAGACAAGCGCAACTGGCGCGAGCGTTTGGGCATCGGCAAAAACGCTGCACCTACAGACTTGCCCAAATTGTCGGGCGATTTTAAATCCGCAGTAAAATCGCCAGAGGCAGAAGCCACAGCACCAAAACCCGGCACTGCGCGCCCGGCTGCCTATACGCCAGTCAAAGCCGCACCAATGGCACCACGCCCAGCGCCAAAATCCGGCGTGTCTTCGTCAAGCCCGATTGCGGAGCGACCGGCTGGCCCACGTAATACTTCTATGCCAACCGAAAATCTTGCAGCCAAACTGCGCGATCAACGTGAAGCCGCCGAGAAGCTTGCGGTCCAGCGCGTTCAAGCTGCCAAGCAGAAAGCCGAATCGACTTTGGTAACGCCCGCGTCTGCAATCTCCGCCGCCGGAAAACCCAAATTCACTTTTGCTGATGAAGGCGCTGGCGTAACCCCCGTTGTAACTGCCTCGCCAACCCAAATGCCGCGCCCTGCAGCTGCCCCACAACCAACCGCAATGCCAGTGGTCCGACCAGCTCAAGTTCAGGTGCCCCCGCCACAATACGCGCCTCAGGCCCAGCCCGCATTCCAACCGCAGATGCAGCCACCGCGCCCACAGCTGGGTGCCAACCCGGGCTATGCGTTGCCACCGGGCTATCCACAGCAGGGCCAAGGCGGCTTTGCGCCCCAGCCGCCGCAATACCAACCGCAGCAATATCAACCGCCACAACCCCAGCAGCCGTTCCCCAATCAGGGATATAGCCAACAGCCAGCTTATCGACCGATTGATCCGCAGACGGGCTATGCGCCGCCGCCAGGGTTTAATCCTGCGGCTCGCCCCAGTTACCAACCACAAGCACCCGCAGCCAATCCACGAGGGCCGGTGCCACCGCGCGCTGGGTTCCAACCTGCAACGCAGCCAAATCCACGTTTAGGCAACCCACCACGCGGCCCACAATTAAAAGTCGGTCCCGCATCATCAAACGCGGCTGAAAGCGATGATGTTTTCGAGCCAACACCCGCGCGTGCGCCACGTCGGGCCACGGCAAATGAATATCAACAGGCATACCGCGATGAAATGGCCTTCGACGATGAAACCCCGCGCTCCAGCAAACTGGGTGTCATTCTGGGCCTCGTCTTACTTGGTCTTCTTACAGCCTTTGGTGCCATCTACGCGTATTCACATTACGCCAAAACCCAACATGCCGCCACTTCAGGCACAAATGTACCCGTCGTTGCAGCGCCCCAGACGCCAACCAAAGTCGTTGCCGATCCTGCCGCCGCAGGCCAGCCAGTCGATAGCGGAAAAAAGCTGATCTATGACCGTATAGAGGGCGATCATGAAGTTCTCGGTGGCCAGTTGAAATCGAATGAGGAAGTGCCGCAACAGCCTCAGGGCAGCGGCACCAACATAGCACCATCACCAACAGTGCCTCAGCC
>JAYWAB010000141.1:0-4730 GCA_043782835.1 Aestuariivirga sp. | reverse complement strand
AACTTCCATTTGGCCTTGGAACAAGAAGGTTGCGTTTGGATCGCCCTTATCGCCCTTGATGAAAGCATAGTTGCCTTCTGGCTTCACTTTGAGAACTTCCTTGGCCATGATGCGGCCGACGCCGACGTTATCGAACGTGACGTAGAGCGCGTTTGGATCTTCGAACTGCACGTCATAGGCAATCGACTTGATGCCGGCATCGTTGAGCTTCTTGATCGAGGGCAAAATGGCATCCGAGTCAAAAGCAACAACCATCACAACATCTGGCTTCTGTGCGATCAGGCCTTCGATGTCTGCAGCTTGCTTTTGGGCAGAACCCTGAGCATCTGTTGAAATATACTTGTCGCCAGCTTTTAATACGGCGGCCTTGATGGCGGCTTCGTCTGTCTTCCAGCGTTCTTCCTGGAATGTCTTCCACGACACGGCGATGGTCTTGCCACCAGCCATTGCAACGCCGCCCATGGCGGTTGCGAGCATTGCGCCGAGCGCGATTGTCTTGATGATATTCTTCATTTGGATATTCCTCCTGTTAATTTCCAAACCCTTCGGGCCGCCCATGCGCGATTGCATGGTCAACCCTTTTTGCTGTGCCACTCGAAAGCGCGGCAACGCAAATTTCGATTTCGATACAAATGTCCACCACAAATCGATTTGTGCGGTAATTTATTTCGATACTCAAAATAATCTTGCATGGCTGGGGAGATTGAGTCAACTTGATTTTGGGAGCGATTGAAAAAGAATGGCGAATAAGGCCGATAGTGATTCAGTCCGGCGGCAGAACCGACACTTGGTGTTGGAGGCTTTGCGCTTTGCAGGCCGTGCGCCGCGCATTGAGCTTGGCCGCCGCACCGGGCTTTCACTGGCCACAATTACATCCATCACCACGCAATTGATCAATGAAGGCCTGCTCGAAGAACATGCCGATATTATGACGGGTGCCGCCAAGCGTGGGCGGCCCAGTGTGGATTTGGCGCTGAAACCCGGGGCGGTTCATGTCTTGGCATTAAAGATTTCGATCGATCGGTTTGAGTTGGTGTTGGCCGATTATTCTGGTGCTAGGCTGGGCCATGAAGTCAAATATGTGCGAACTTATGATTTGGCGGCGGGTGATGTTGGGCCAAGAGTGGCTGATTTCATTCTCGCTTTTTTAGCAGCACAGAATTTGGGACCAGCACAAATTCGCAAGATTGGCATCGCCGTTCAGGGAGCAGCAGATATGGGCGCTGGTCATTTGCGGTGGAGCCCGGCTTTCAAAGCGCTTGATATTCCGCTGAACGAACCCATCACGCGGTTGACGGGCATTTCTTGCCAAATTGCCAACGACGCCAATATGATTGCCGAAGGTTTGATGGCGCGGGAGCAGTATCAGTACAAGGGCACAGCCGCCGTGATGTTCATGGGTTATGGCGTGGGCATGGGCTTGGTGATTGATGGCAAGACTTATCATGGTGCCACCGGGGCTGCCGCGGAATTTGGCCATATGAACCACATCCCGCATGGCGCACTTTGCCGCTGTGGGATGGCGGGGTGCCTTGAAGCCTATGCATCAGACTATGGCATTCTGCGCCAGGCAGAAGGGCTGCCCAATTCCTCGGCCCCGCCTTCTTCGGCGGTTGGGCCTGAGGTGATGGCTGCGCTTGAAGGCGCGGCACGGGGCGGCGATGTTCAAGCTCTTAGAGCTTATGCCAAGGCTGGCGAGGCCATTGGTTTCGGATTGGCCAGGATGATTGCACTGCTGAACCCCGACCGGATTGTGATCTGTGGTCCGGGCATCAAGGCTTTCGATCTGATCGAGCCTTCAATTTTGGCGGCGCTGGCAGAAGGCGTGGTGCCGGCTTTGCGCCAGAACGTGAAGATCGAAACACTGCCGATGGACCATGATATGATTATCACCGGAACGATCGACAAGGTACTGCATGACTTGGACCGTGACGTGTTTGCAGGTGCGTGAGATTCAGGGGCGCAGAAATTCTCCCTTGGCTTTTTGAACCGCATTCGAGACATAATCATAGACGGCACCCACGCGCGCCGTGCGGTGGGTATCGGGGTGGCTCATCAGCCAATAGGTGCGCGTGAAGCGCATAGAGGGGATGAGGCGTTTCAGTTCAGGAAATTGTGCCGCAACATAATCATGCAGCACACCGATGCCATGGCCGGCTCGGACCGCTTCCATCTGGGCCACCACGCTGCCGCATTCATAATGACGTTTCATGCGCTGGCCGAGTTCAGCTGCGTAGTCGAGGGCACGGCTGTAAACGAAGTCTTCGACGTGGGTGATGAACAATGCGCCGTCGAGATCGTCCGCACTTTTCACTTTACCGTGTTTTTCGAGATAAGATTCTGCCGCGTAAATGCTGAGGGAGTAATCTGTCAGTTTTTTGATGATGAGCTTGCCTTGCTTGGGCCTGTCTAAGGTGACCACAATATCGGCCTCACGGCGCGAGAGTGAGAAGGTGCGCGGCAGGGGGACGAGTTGGATGGTGAGGTCCGGGTGGCTGGTGGCCAGTTTGCCCAAGGTGCTTGCAAGGAAGTAATTGCCCAAGCCATCGGGCGCGCCGATGCGCACGGTTCCAGAAATTGCGGCGCGCGCGCCGGAGATTTCGGAACTGACTTGGACAACTTCTGACTCAACGCGTTCGGCTGATTTCAACAACGCTTCGCCAGCCGGAGTTAACGCGCAGCCCTGCGTTTGGCGTTCGACCAATTTAGCGCCGAGATCTTCTTCCAGCGCTGTGAGCTGGCGGCCCACCGTTGCATGGTTGAGGCCCAATTGTTGTGCTGCGCCAAGGATTTGCCCGGCGCGGGCGACGGCGAGGAATATGCGGATACGGTCCCAGTCCATGAGGCGACTATAAAATTTGCACATCAAAAATGCAATTCTTTATATTGCTGTGCAAAAGATAAGAGCGCAGAAAGCCCCCCCAGATACCCAAGAGAAAAAGGGTTCAGGAGGAATTCATGGTCACGCATATTCAACACTACATTGATGGCAAATTGATGGACGGCAAGTCTGGCCGCAAGTCTCCGGTGTTCAATCCCGCCACGGGCGAACAGTCAGGTGAGATCAATCTGGCCAATGCCGCACAGGTGAACGAAGCGATTGCGGTGGCCAAGAAGGCCTTCCCGGCCTGGGCCAACACCACGCCTTTGCGCCGGGCGCGCATTCTCAACAAATTCTTACGCATTGCGGAAGAGCGTGCAAGCGAGCTCGCCGCTGTGATCACCGCAGAACATGGCAAAGTTCTTTCAGACGCCATGGGCGAAGTGCAGCGCGGGCTTGAAGTTGTCGAGTTCGCAACCGCCGCGCCGCAACTGCTGAAGACTGAATTCACCGAGAATGTCGGCACGCGGGTTGACTCTTACGCCCTGCGCCAGCCGCTGGGTGTTGTGGCGGGTATTACGCCATTTAACTTTCCGGCCATGGTGCCGATGTGGATGTTCCCCATCGCACTCGCCGCTGGCAATTGCTTTATCCTGAAGCCATCGGAGCGTGATCCTTCCGCCTCGCTGCTCGTGGCCAAGTGGCTTGAGGAAGCGGGCCTGCCCAAGGGTGTGTTCAATGTGGTAATCGGCGACAAGGAAGCCGTGGATGCCATTCTGCTCAGCCCCGATATTTCGGCCGTGTCCTTCGTCGGCTCCACGCCGATTGCGCGCTACATCTACGAGACCGGAACCCGCACCGGCAAGCGCGTGCAGGCTTTGGGTGGTGCCAAGAACCACATGATCATCATGCCCGATGCGGACATGGACCAGGCTGTCGATGCCCTGATGGGTGCGGCTTATGGTTCAGCTGGCGAACGCTGCATGGCGATTTCGGTGGCTGTTCCCGTCGGCAAGAAGACCGCTGACACATTGATTGCCAAGCTGGAACCCAAGATCCGCGCCCTCAAGGTTGCGCCGGGCACCGACAAGGAAGCCGAAATGGGGCCCCTGGTCACCAAGCAACATTATGACAAGGTGAAATCCTATATCGACGCTGGTGTGGCCGAAGGTGCGACGTTGAAGGTCGATGGCCGCGGCCTCAAGCTGCAAGGCTATGAGGGCGGTTATTTCATGGGCGGTTCGCTGTTTGACAATGTGACCACCGACATGAAGATTTACAAGGAAGAGATCTTCGGGCCTGTGCTGGGTGTGGTTCGCACCGAGTCCTATGCCGAGGCCGCCAAGATGATCAATGACCATGAGTTCGGCAATGGCACGGCGATCTTCACGCGCGATGGCGATGCGGCGCGTGAATTTGCGCATCAGATCCAGGTGGGCATGGTGGGCATCAATGTGCCGATCCCCGTGCCGATGGCATTCCACAGCTTTGGGGGCTGGAAGGCCTCGCTGTTTGGCGATCATCACATGCATGGGCCGGAAGGCTTGCGCTTCTACACCAAGCTCAAGACCGTAACCTCACGCTGGCCAACAGGCATTCGCGCGGGGGCTGAGTTTGTGATGCCGGTGATGAAGTAAGTCTCATCCTCCCCTTTGGGGGAGGTGGCGCGGAGCGCCGGAGGGGTTCTGTTCTGGACTTCGCTTTCTCCCCTCCGTCATGCTTCGCATGACACCTCCCCCTCAGGGGAGGATGAAGTGGGCACAGCTTTGCCCTTGTTCGCCGTGGCACTGCCGGCGGAAAATTAGAAGGGGCGCGTGGGGAAGTCCGACGCGGTGTGCGGCTTAGATTAGAGCCGCGAAATATGCGTTGGGTTTCCCCACGCGCAGACAGGTTTTGATAGCTCCGGCTG
>JAYWAB010000140.1:0-3867 GCA_043782835.1 Aestuariivirga sp. | reverse complement strand
AAAACTTTCCGGCGGCGGCAAGTCTTCGGGCTTGATGAGCTTCCTGAAAATTGGTGACCGGGCTGCTGGTGCCATCAAGTCTGGTGGTACCACACGCCGCGCTGCCAAGATGGTGGTGGTTGATGTCGATCATCCAGATATTGAAAATTATGTCGAATGGAAAGTGAAGGAAGAGCAGAAAGTTGCCGCCCTTGTCACTGGCTCCAAGATCGTCAAGAAGCATCTCACCGCCATTATGAAGGCTTGCGTTAATTGCCAGGGGCCCGGCGGGGATTGCTATGAGATTGAAAAGAACCCGGCACTTAAGCGCACAGTAAAAGAAGCGCGCCGCGCGCAAGTTTCTGACAACTACATCAAGCGGGTCATTCAATTCGCCAAGCAGGGCTATACCGAGATTGAGTTTGACACTTATGACTCGGATTGGGATGGCGAAGCTTACCGGACGGTTTCGGGCCAGAACTCCAACAATTCTGTGCGTGTGACCGATGAATTCCTCACCGCTGTTGAAAAGGATGGTGACTGGAACCTCGTGGGCCGCACCAATGGCAAGATTTTCAAAACCTTGAAAGCCCGCGAGTTGTGGGACAAGATTGGCCATGCCGCCTGGGCTTCGGCTGATCCAGGCATCCAGTTCCACACCACCATCAATGATTGGCACACCTGCATCGGGTCGGGCGAAATCCGCGCCTCCAACCCTTGTTCGGAATATATGTTCCTGGATGACACGGCCTGCAACCTGGCTTCGCTGAACCTGTTGCAGTTCCGCGACCATGCCACGGGCAAGTTCAACATCGCGGCTTATGAACATGCCACGCGGTTGTGGACGGTGGTTCTGGAAATCTCGGTTCTCATGGCGCAGTTCCCGTCCAAGGAAATTGCTAGGCTGTCTTATGAATATCGTACACTGGGCTTGGGCTTTGCCAATATTGGCGGCTTGTTGATGACGGCTGGCATTCCCTATGACAGCCACGAGGGCCGCGCGATTTGCGCCGCCATCTCTGCCATCATGACGGGCACTGCCTATGCGACCTCGGCAGAAATGGCCAAGGAGCTTGGTCCCTTCCCCGGCTTTGCCAAAAACCGCGAACACATGCTGCGCGTGATGCGCAACCATCGCCGCGCGGCCTATGGTGCCGCAGTGGGTTATGAAAACCTGCATGTTTCGCCTGTGCCGCTGGATGAGAATGACTTGTCGGACAAGGCGCTGGCGCTCGCCGCCCGCAAGGCTTGGGACAAAGCCGTTGAACTGGGCGAAGCCCATGGCTACCGCAATGCCCAATCCACCGTTGTGGCCCCCACGGGCACCATCGGCCTTGTCATGGATTGCGACACCACGGGCATTGAGCCTGATTTCGCCTTGGTGAAGTTCAAGAAGCTGGCTGGTGGTGGTTATTTCAAAATCATCAACCAGGCGGTGCCGGAAGCCTTGCGCACGCTGGGTTATCAGGCTGACCAGATCGAAGAGATCATCAACTATGCCGTGGGCCACGGCACGCTGGCGGATTCGCCTGCGCTGAACCATGCCCAGCTCAAGGCCAAGGGCTTTGGTGATGAGCAGATCAGCAAGATCGAGGGTGGCTTGGCCTCGGCCTTTGACATCAAGTTCGTATTCAACAAGTTCGTGTTGGGCGAAGCCTTCTGCAAAGATGTGCTGAAGCTCACGGATGCACAGCTTAATGACTTCGGTTTTGACCTGCTGGCCAGCCTCGGGTTCTCGCGCGCTGATATTGACAAGGCGAATATCCACGTTTGCGGTGCCATGACGCTGGAAAGCGCGCCCGGCCTGAAGGATGAGCATCTGCCGGTGTTTGATTGCGCCAATCCCTGTGGCCGCATTGGCAAGCGCTATCTCTCGGTGGATAGCCACATCCGCATGATGGCGGCATCACAGCCCTTCATCTCGGGTGCCATTTCCAAAACCATCAACATGCCGAATGAGGCCACGGTTGAGGAATGTTCGGCGGCCTACATGCTGTCATGGAAACTCGCCATCAAGGCCAATGCGCTTTACCGCGATGGCTCCAAGCTGTCACAGCCGCTGTCTTCGCAATTGCTGGCCGACAATGATGACGAAACCGATGATGCGGTGGATGTGCTGGTGGCCAAGACCATGCCGGCGCGGGTTGAAACCATCGTTGAAAAGATCATCGAACGGGTGGTGGAACATGTGCATTCACGTGACAAGCTTCCGTCACGCCGCAAGGGTTATACCCAAAAGGCCACCGTTGGCGGCCACAAGGTCTATCTCCGAACCGGTGAATATGAAGACGGCAAGCTGGGCGAAATCTTCATCGACATGCACAAGGAGGGCGCAGCGCTCCGTGCGATGATGAACAATTTCGCCATCGCCATCTCAGTAGGCCTGCAATATGGCGTGCCGCTGGAAGAATTCGTGGATGCCTTTACCTTCACGAAATTTGAACCGGCTGGCATGGTGCAGGGCAATGACTCGATCAAGAATGCCACGTCGATCCTCGACTATGTGTTCCGTGAATTGGCAGTCTCCTATCTTGGCCGCCATGATCTTGCACATGTCGAGCCATCGGAACTGCGCTTTGACTCACTGGGCCGTGGCGAAAATGCCGACTCGCCCAAATCGCAAGCTCCCGCACAGCGCTTTGTCTCCACTGGCTTCGTGCGTAAGCAGAACCTGGCCAATGTGGTGGTGATGCCACAACAGGCGGGCCCAACAGCGGCTACTTCTCCGGCTCACGCACTGCAAATGCGTGCCGCTGAACAAGTCTCCGCCTCGCCGCACGTAACTGTGCAAGGTGCACTGGCGGAAGCCCCTGCTCCAATGGCCTATGAAGCATCTAAGCCAGTGCGCGCGATGGATCAACGCACCGAGGCCCGCCTCAAAGGCTATGAAGGCGATAGCTGTGGCGAATGCGGCAACTACACCATGGTGCGCAACGGCACATGTTTGAAGTGCGATACTTGTGGAAGCACGAGCGGGTGTTCGTAATCGCCTCACTCAGAAGATTGACAAAGGCCGGGAGTAATCCCGGCCTTTTCCATTTCGACGCCGTGTCCCTCTCACCTTATCATCGCCGGACTTGATCCGGGGATCCATGCATGGACCAGCCGCCTCGTCGCTTAAAAGATGTATCCCCGCAACAAGTGCGGGGATAACAGAGATGAGAGTGCGGAGATGGAAAGTTGGGAACGTGAGGATCACAACTGCCCAGACCCGTGCAAAGTTTCACTTATGACCCTCGGGCAACGCATCTATGCCGTCTACATGATGGCGAATGGCAGGAATGGCACGCCCTATATTGGTGTTACTGGCGATCTCGCATGGCGCATCGTTCAACACAAATCAAAACAGGTTCAGGGGTTCACAGTACACTTCGACATCACCAAGCTGGTCTGGTGGGAAGATTTTGAGGATGTTCAACTTGCCATTCAGCGCGAGAAGACCATGAAGAAGTGGCCGCGCCGATCGAAGATCAACATGATTGAAGCCGCGAATCCGGGCTGGGAAGACCGCTCTTCGGCCATCATCGACGCATGAATCTGCTCTTCGTGCAAAAAAATTGTGGATAGCGGGAAAGGCCGATTGACGACATGTATATCAAAGCAAGTGCTGATTTCTGATCATCCGTGTACAGATCAATCAATTTCGCGCGCATGAATCAAGGTGTTTTCAAATTTCGCATTTCATCAGCATACGGTTCTAGATTCCCGCAGCAAATACATTTGGATTTCGTTAACCGCTTGCGTGCACACTACTACATGTTGTCGGCATATTGCCGAATCACACAATGAGGTCCACAAGACGCTTCAGCTACGGACGGAAATAAAAATATATTTTTTGTTGAGGTCTGTATCAGGTCAGTCGGGCCCGCGTTGTGGGGCATAACCAAT
>JAYWAB010000139.1:0-6398 GCA_043782835.1 Aestuariivirga sp. | reverse complement strand
GGTATGACTTGGATCAGGCCCTGTGGCGCGCCGGAGAGGTTGAAGGGCTCGCCCACCAATATTGGGCAACCCAATCCGTGGGAAGACCTATGATCCTATCTGAGACCCAAATGACCAGCGTGCTCAAGCGATTCAAAACCTATGGCCGCCAGCCGAAAGATTTGAAGGGCGAAGATCCAGCAAGTTTTGCGGTTTTTGCGCCTGTAAAAAGGTAGTTTCAAAAATTGCCGTCACCCCGGCGCATGGGAGTGCGAGATGTAAATTAATTTACGCGTTCAACAGCCACTCATGTTCTTTGGCATTGTTGAACTTCCACACACGCTTCGGTCCCGCCATCACGTTGAGATAATAGAGGTCATAGCCATGAATGGTGGCGCACGGGTGATAGCCCTTGGGCACCATCACCACATCCCCATCTTCAACCGCCAAGCTTTCATCCAGCTTGCGGTCATCGGTGTAAACCCGCTGAAACGCAAAACCCTGCGGCGGGTTCAAGCGGTGATAATAAGTCTCTTCCAACAAGCTTTCATGCGGCAGGTTATCTTTGTCATGCTTGTGGCTGGGATAGGATGAAGTGCAGCCATTAGGCGTGATCACTTCAACAACGAGCAGGCTTTCGGCAGATTGATCCCATTCTGGCATGATGTTGCAGACATAGCGCGTGTTGGAGCCCTTGCCCCGCGTGATCACTTCAAGATCATCCGGCTTGATCACTTTCAACGGCAACGTGCCCTTGGCAGGTGCACTGCACACATTGATGACGAGATCAGTCTCGGCCTTCACCGACCACTTGGCGCGCGGCGGAATATATATGCTCCACGGCTTGCCTTCGAAAACACTTTTGCGCTCACCCAGCGTGCCAACGTCTTTGCCATCAACCGTAACGCGGCCCTTGCCCGAGATGAAAACAATGCAGGTCTCGCGCTTGGCTTCATTGCCCTTGGCGATTTTGCCGGGTGCGAGTTTCCAAACCTCATGACCCACATATTTCCATTTGGCGGACGCAGGCGTCACATCAATAATCTTGCCAGATTTCTTTTTGGCTTTGATCAACAGCTTTGGCATCATCGCGCTCCTTGCCGCGCATCATCCCAAATTTTGATCAGCGAAGCAAATTTCTCCGCCATCATCGTAACGGCCGCATCATCGCTGAGCTGGCCTGCAAACCAGCCCTCGGCAGCGGCGTTGAAAATCGTGCGCCCCACGGCAAAGCCTTTCACACGCGTCTTGCCAGCTACGGCTTTGAAGCCCTTGGCCAGCTCTTCGGCAGGTGCTTCGAGGCCGAGCAAGAAAATGCCGCGACACACTGGATCGTAGCTGTCGATCACCTTGCTGATTTCATCCCATGCTTCGCCGCTGGCCTGCGGTTCCAGTTTCCACCAATCAGGCTTGATACCCAAGGCATAAAGCTCTTCCATCACTCTGGCGATCGTATCCTTGCCCATCGGGCCATTTTTTGAGGCGATGATTTCAACCAGCAATTCACGCCCCACCTTGGTGGCTGCCTGATAAAGATGCAGCAATTTCTGCTGCTGGCGGCGCTTCATTTCAGGTGGATCATCCGGGTGATAAAAGGCCAGACATTTGATGCAATGGGTGACGGGCCAATCCACCAGCCGCCCGCCCATCTCTTGGCTGAACTCAAACCGCAAAGGCCGCGAGCCGGGTTCTTCCACCGGACGCCCGATCCACAGGCCCAGCTTGGCCGCATCAAACATCGCCTCGCGGCCATAAGTATCATCCAGCAGGGTGCCAAATCCCGGCTTGCCGCCAGAGACTTTGCCGATGGCCTTCATCGCCAGCCGCTTGAACGGTGCAATCTTCTCGCGCGAAGCGCCGAGCCGATCGGCCATGTCTTCCAGCTGTTTGCGGTGATCAATGGCAAAGCTCAAAATCTGGTCGGGCTGCGGGCGGCGCGTCAAAGCCCAATGCAGATGATTGATCGTCTCATCCTTGCGCAGCGCGCGGAACGTCGAACCGTTCTTGAGGAAATATTGCAGCTAATCCCACTTCACATATTCGGGCGAACACAAAAGTCGCGAAACCGCAAAAGCCCCGCACGCATTGGCCCAGGTGGCACAGGTTTCAAAAGGCTCATCCTTCAGCCAGCCGCGCAAAAATCCAGACATGAACGCATCGCCAGCACCCAGTACATTGTAAACTTCAATCGGAAAACCGCGACCGACAATTCCATCCTCAAGAGAGGATGGAATTGCGGTTGGATAAACCACACAACCCATCGGCCCGCGTTTCAAAACAATGACCCCCTTGGAAATGGCCCGAATGCGACGCAACGCTTCCAACGTATCTTCGGTGCCACCGGCGATGGCCACTTCTTCTTCGGTGCCAATGATCAAATCACAATCGGCCAGAATAGTCTGGATATGCGCCGTCACTTTGTCGCTCTTGATATAACGCTCTTCGCCAGCGGCGTGCCCGGCAAGCCCCCAGAGGTTCGGGCGGTAGTCAACGTCAATGACAATGCACCGACCGTTGGCCTTGGCAATCTTCATCGCCTTGCGCTGGGCGGCGTCGGTATTGGCCCGGGCAAAATGCGTGCCCGTCACCAGCAAAGCCCGCGCCGAAAGCACGAAAGCCTCGTCCACATCATCTTCACACAAGGCCGAATCCGCACAATTGTCGCGGTAGAAAATCAGCGGGAACGTTTTGTCATTTTCAACCGACAGCAGAACCAGCGAGGTGAGCCGCTCCTTGTCGGTCGCAATACCTTGCGTGGAAACACCCTCGCGCACCATCTGCTCACGCACAAAGCGCCCCATCTGCTCATCGCCCACGCGGGTGATGAGGCCGGATTTTAATCCAAGCCGCGCCGTGCCGATGGCAATATTGCTGGGTGAACCCCCAACCGACTTGGCAAAGCTTGCCACATCTTCCAGCCGTGAGCCGATCTGCTGGCCGTAAAGATCAACCGAGCAACGCCCCATGGTGATGACATCAAGAGCGAGCGCGGGTTTTTTTACAGTCATGACACTTCCTATGAATTGGAGAGGAAACGAAACAACAATTCCAATTTCAAGTCAAGTTAGAATGTCTATTCCACAATCTTGGGCCCGCGCCGTTCAGCCACAGCCACCGTCAGAGTCATGGCAAGCGCCAACGTGGCGGACATGGAGCGAAACCCCTCAAAATGTGATTCCGTCACTTCAAACCACAGTTTCGAAACCGGGGCGAGCGGCGAAAAGGCCGAATCCGTAATCGAAATCACCGGCACGTTCCGCCCATGCGCGGCTTGCGCGAGTTTGACGGTTTCAGAAGCATAGGGCGTGAAACTGATCGCCAGCACCACATCGTCCTTCGTCGCAAAGCTCACCTCTTCTGCGGCGAGCCCACCCGTCGCCCCGATCAACTGGTTCTTCACGCCCAGTTTCCCAAAGGCATAAGACATATAGGATGTGATCGGGAATGAGCGGCGCAAACCAATCAGAAAAATCGTCTCAGCTTTGGCCATGGCATTGACGGCCGCCTCCAGCCTTTCACCATCCAAACGATGGCTCAATTCCTTCAGCGATCGCTCTGCGGCCTCCGCAAAACCAGAGAACATCACGCTCGCCTTGTGCGCCTTGGCATCGGCACGCAAATGCAAAAGCCGCTCATCATAACTCAAAACCCGCTCGCGCAACCGTGAGCGGAACACATCCTGCAAATCTGAAAAGCCCTGAAAACCCAGGCTCTGCGCAAAGCGCACCAACGTCGAAGGCTGTACCGAAGCCGCCAGCGCAATTGAGGCCGCCGTACCAAAAGCGATCTCATCCGGGTTGGTCAAAGCATAACTCGCCACCTGCGTCAGACGCTTGGGCAGGGTTTGCGCCCGCGTCGCGATCAATTGTTGCAAGGATTGAAAATCACGTGGCGCGTCTGAAAGGGTCATAAAGCCAAATCAGCACAAGTTATGAAATATGCCAAGCAAAATGGAACAGGTGTTCCAAATTAACACTCATACCTCAAAAAGAAGCGCCCCCGCCTTTGCCCAGTTCGAAGGCGCCTCATCCAAAGCTCAAGAACCGCGACTAGGGAGACAGAGCCGCGTCGCAAGACACTTTGGGGTTCATGTCCGCAAAGGCACCTGTCGGGTTTTCACGCCACGCCCACACATGCATTTCATAAAACTTGTCAAGGCCATAGCGATTGGGCTCGCTCACAAAGTTGAACAAATGCCCTTCGAGGGATGCAGGCCCCTTGAAAGCGATATATTCAACGGCAATCAAATCCAGTTTCCCACCCGCTTGCGGCTCATACATAATCGCTTGCGGATGCTCGACATCCACCTTGCCGGATTTCAACAAATCACCATTCACATAGTGAATGCCCATCGCCCCACCTGTCAGCCCGCTGGCGCAGGGGATCGGTGCATAGCCCTCGGCAATAGCCACTTTCACGTCTTTAAAACGATCATTGGCCTTGCGGACTTTTTCAACCAAAGGCCCATCGGCAGCAATGGCTTGGCCCGTGAAAAGCAAAAGCGCTAAAACAGAAAGATATTTCATGATGGTTCCTTTCTCTCAATGATAAAAATAGGGATCAAGCACACGCACTTCGGTGATGGTGTTCACCGGCAGCTGGTTCTTTTCAGCTGTCTTGCGGATGGCTTCGGGGTTTGGCGCATCATAAATGCAAAAAGTTTTGCTCTTGTCGGCCGAAACAAAAGACTGCACCCAAGTGACACCTTCGCCACCATTGCGCGCGATAACACCGCCGCAAACATTGGCGCCGTCCTTGTTGGTTGGAATATGCAGACCGTCTTTGAAAGCGCGTTCAACCATATAGCGGGGCATTGTGTTCTCCATTTTCGCTGGCGTGATTGCCAATGGAGAAAGGTTTACCGCGCTACCGCAAAAAGCTTGTTTGAACATCGTAAAACTTGCATAAAAAGAAAGCAAAATCGGGGGTTTGGAGCGTAAAAAGTGACCGACCATAGTTTCACACTGCAGCTGATAGGGGCCTTTACGCTGCGCGCCCCTGATGCCGCAGCCATCGGCGTTTCCAGCAAAAAGAACCGCGCATTGCTCGCAATCCTCGCCCTGTCGCCTGGCCTCTGCGCCACGCGGGAGAATTTGGCCAGTTTGTTGTGGGGCAATTTTGCCGAGGAACAAGCGAGGTCTTCGTTGCGACAATCACTGGCAGTGTTGCGAAGGGAGCTTGGCGCGCATGAGGCAGAACTTCTCAGCATCAGTGACAACATGGTTGCGTTGAATGGCAATGCGGTGGCTGTGGATGCTTTGCAAGTGCTGCAAGCAAAAGCGAATGCAGCTTTGCCTGAAGGAATGCTCTTGGCTGACATTGGCCTGCACGAAGAAAGCTTCGACAACTGGCTTGATGAGCACCGTCGGCAAATCCACGTCGCTTCCATTCGCCTTCTTGAAAAGCGCGTCGAAGCCGAGACCGGCGCTGCAAAAATTAGCCTCTGCGAAAGATTGGTGGCGCTTGATCCCTTGCGCGAGTCTGCCCAACGCGCCTTGATGCAAGCCTACGCCCACGCGGGTGAGAAAGCATTGGCGCTTCGACAGTTTGATGCCTGCACTAAATTACTGCGCGCCGAATTGGGCGTGGAACCGGCAGCTGAGACACAAAGCTTGCGGCGCGAAATCATTGCGGATGTCCACGCATCGGGCATGGCGCAAGAGACCCCGCTGCCGAATGATAGGCCGAGCGTGGCGCTTCTGCCCTTTGATGGTCTTGGCGGCGACGACGAGCATTTGCATTTTTGTGATGGTTTTCGCGCCGAGATCATCATGGAACTTTCGCGGTGGAAATCCCTCACCGTGCGTTCGCGCTTTTCGTCAAAACCATTTGCCGCTGGGCAAGAGCGTGACTTATCTGCCATCGCGCGGCAGTTGAAGGTCAAATACCTTGTTGAAGGTTCGGTGCGACGAACGGCCAACATGCTTCGCATTTCAGTGCAGTTGATCGATGCCGAAAATGACAAACTGGCTTGGAGCGAAAAATTTGATTTGAAGGCTGATGACATGATTTCGGCGCATGACCGTGTGGTGCATGAGATTGTGTCTACGCTGGTCGGCCGCCTGCGCGTGGCCGATCAACAGAAAGTGGGCCGCAAGCAGGCGAGTAATTATAACGCTTATGAATGTGTGCTGATCGGCAATGCGCTTAACTGTTGCATTGACCGCGAATTGCTGGAGGCAACTAAATTGTTTGAACAAGCCGTCACGCTTGATCCTGGTTACGCTGCAGCGCATGGTTTGCTGGTGCACAACTACATCATGCGTTGGCAATTGTTTTTCGACGCACCATCACGGTTTATTGACAAGGCACTGGACCACGCCAAGCGCGCCGTGGCTTTGGACGAGAGTGACAGCAACAGTTATTCCGCCTTGGCCATCGCCTGCCTGCACAAGGGTTGGCATGATGCCACGTTGGAA
>JAYWAB010000138.1:0-22793 GCA_043782835.1 Aestuariivirga sp. | reverse complement strand
TGATGACACCTGCGGCCTCGTTTCCCAAGCCCGAGGGCAAGGGCTGTGGATAAAGCCCGCTGCGCTGATAGGTATCGACAAAGTTGAGGCCAATCGCTGTGTGGCGGAGCTGCACTTCGCCTTGTGCAGGCTCAGGCAGCGTCACATCGACATAGTTCAGAACTTCCGGGCCGCCGGTCTTGTCAAAGCGAATGGCTTTCATTTTTTACCTCGTCTTCCATCATCAATTTGCGCAAGGCGGACACGAGCTTGTCCCAGCCCAATTCTTCCAGTGCGATTAGGCGCACATCAAGAACCGCCGCTTTGCCCATCAGAGCCTGATAGCGCGGCATATTTTTGACCTCGTCATAAAGGTCTGTGGTCACCAAGACGGCAACATTTTCACCTTGGCGGCCAAAGTGATCTGCAAGATTGTCTGCGGCATGGACAGCGTCCATCAAGCGGTTACGGTGTTTGCGATCATTGATATCGAGTTCCGAACGCAGCGCTTTGCAAGAAACGAAGCTGAGCCGCTCACCATGGCGCATGATCAGGTCGATCTCGTTTTCCCCGGTGTAGCCCTGGAATTCCCAACCGATCACTTGGCCGTGAATCGCTTCATGTGCGCCAGCTTCCGTGGCCGCCAGCCAAGCCAGTTCTTCCAGCCAGCCGCCGGAGAGATAGCGACGCGAACGCGCATCGAGTGTGAAACCTTGGCCAGTGGAATCAGGAATCATCCCTGCTGTCTTCATCACGCTGAGCAGCTCACGTATTTCAGGCTGGTTCAACAGTTCCCTGATGGCTAAGGGTACTTCAGAACTTTGCGCCGTAAACAATCGGTCACGACAGCTTTCAAATGTCACATAGTCCTGCGCAATCCAACGCGACATAGCTGCGCGGCCGCGGGCCTGCTCATCATCACCCTTCACAGCTTTGAGCCATGCCCCCCGGCGCTCGAGCAGATTTTCAATCGTCTGGCTGTTCATGTTCCTTCTTCTGCCCTAAACTCAAACTGTTTCCAAGGGGATGAGCATGATTGAGGTGTCTGGGCGGATCGCATCAGTGGAATTTCCACCTATCGCTGAAGCTTTGGGCTGGGTTGCAGGTCGCAAAGGCAATAAGGATCTTCTGAATCTCTGCCAAGCCGTGCCGAGCTATCCACCAGCACCTGCCCTTCAAACCGAAATTGCGCGGCTGGCACTTTTGCCGGGCACGGGCGGTTACACCGACATCTTTGGCATTCCGGAGCTTCGGCAGGCCTTTGCGGTGCATTTGACAACAGATTATGGGGCTGAAGTGCAAGCCAGCAACGTGGCCATCACCACGGGCTGCAATCAAGCCTTTGCGGCGGCCATTATGGTTTTGGCTGAGGCGGGCGATAATGTGGTGATGCCAGCGCCTTATTATTTCAACCATCAGATGTGGTTGAAGATGCTGGGCATCGAGATCAAGCCCATTCCCACTTTTGGAGATGGGCAAGCTTGGCCATCCGTTACGGCTGCGGCCGCTGCACTTGATCGTAAGACAAAAGCGATCATGCTGTGTTCACCTAATAATCCATCGGGGGCGATCTATCCCCCTGAGGTTTTGCAGGGCTTTTATGAATTGGCGCAGAATGCTGGGATCGCTTTGATTGTTGATGAGACTTACAAAGACTTTCGCCCGGGCCATGCGGCTGCACATGACTTGCTGAAACAGACAGCACACGAAGACACACTGATCCAACTCTTCTCATTTTCCAAAATCTACGCGCTGGCCGGTTACCGCCTCGGTGCACTGGTGGCGGGGCCCCGCATCTTGCATGAGGCTGCTAAGGTTCTTGATACAATGACGATTTGTCCGCCGCATATCACGCAGCGTGGCGTGCTATTTGCCGTGGGGCAGCTTGATCAATGGAAGGAAGAAAAACGACAGGTGATGGCAGAGCGATTGGCGGCTTTGCGCAGCGCATTTTCTGATGCCGATCTCAAATATAAGCTGGTCAGCAGCGGGGCTTATTTTGCTTATGCCCACCACCCATTTGCGGGCCAGGCTTCAAAAGATGTGGCCAAAAGATTGGCGCAGGAATTTGGTGTACTATGCCTGCCCGGTTCCATGTTCGGCCCCGGGCAGGAAGACTATTTGCGCTTTGCCTTTGCCAATGTGGAAAAGGAAAAGATGACGCAACTCACAGTCAGGCTCAAAGCCTCTCAGCTCTGAGTGGTCGGCGCGTTTTTGTCGGCCATGAAGCGCTCGAAGTCTTCACGGTCTTTGGCGTGGCGCAGCTTGGACAAGAATTCGTCAAAGGCTTTGCGTTCGTCATCGAGTTTGCGGCGAAGGACTTCCAACTCTTCAATTTTGGCCTTGCGATATTCATCAAAGGCGTGATTGCCGGTTTGAGCCGCTGGGCCATGCCAATCACGGCGGGCCCAAGAGCCTGCGAAATGATCAGCCGCGTCACGCGGACTTTTCCAATTGGTCCATGGTGCCTGCATATCACTTGCTCCCTTCCAGAGTTCACCCTTCTTGAATTTCATAAACAGAGCCAAAAGGCCTAGGGGCCAGAAGACAACAAATCCGCCCAGAACTGCGCCGATCTCAAAGATCGACCAGGGCTTCTTCATTATGCGCGGACCGCAAGAGTGCCGCCGCGCGCCATTTTCTGCATAAGCAAAACCACCGTCATTCATGAGAACCTCCTTTGTGGTCCGGCAGAGATGGGGCGGGGTTGCACCAATTCAAGAGCTGCCAAGCATTTGTAATGCTTCCCCCTGCCCTTGGGTTTGGCTAAAAGGTTCGGAAAGAGGAACTGCAACATGCCTGTTTACAAATCCCGCACCACCACCCATGGCCGCAATATGGCGGGCGCACGCGGCCTGTGGCGCGCCACGGGCATGAAGGATGGTGATTTTGGCAAGCCGATTATTGCTGTCGTAAACTCATTCACACAGTTTGTGCCGGGCCATGTGCATTTGAAAGATTTGGGCCAACTTGTTGCGCGTGAGATTGAGGCGGCGGGCGGCGTGGCCAAGGAATTCAACACCATCGCAGTGGATGATGGCATTGCCATGGGCCATGACGGGATGCTCTATTCATTGCCGTCGCGCGAGATCATCGCCGACTCGGTTGAGTATATGGTCAATGCGCATTGTGCGGATGCGATGGTGTGTATTTCCAATTGCGATAAAATCACACCCGGCATGTTGATGGCGGCAATGCGGCTCAATGTTCCTGCTGTGTTTGTGTCTGGTGGGCCGATGGAGGCTGGCAAATATCTGGCTCCTTCGGGCAAAACCAAGGCACTGGATTTGGTCGATGCCATGGTGGCGGCTGCTGATGATAAATATTCTGATGCTGAAGTGGACGTGATCGAACGCTCAGCCTGCCCCACCTGCGGCTCTTGCTCGGGCATGTTCACGGCCAATTCGATGAACTGTTTGACAGAAGCCCTGGGTCTCTCCCTGCCCGGCAACGGTTCGACGCTCGCCACGCATTCCGATCGCAAGCGCCTATTCCTTGAAGCGGGTCATTTGATCGTTGATATTGCAAGGCGCTATTATGATCAGAATGATTCATCCGTGTTGCCGCGCAATGTAGCCAGTTTCAAAGCGTTTGAAAACGCGATGACGCTGGATATAGCCATGGGTGGTTCCACCAATACAGTGTTGCATATTCTGGCGGCGGCCCATGAAGGCGGCATTGATTTTACCATGGATGATATTGACAGACTTTCGCGCCGGGTGCCGTGCATCTCAAAAGTGGCGCCTGCCAAATCCGATGTTCACATGGAAGATGTGCACCGCGCAGGTGGCATCATGGCTATTTTGGGTGAGCTTGAAAAAGGTGGGTTGGTTCACACAGATTTGCCCACCGTGCATTCAGCCACACTGGGTGCCGCGATCAATCATTGGGACATCACCCGCACAAAGTCGAAGTCCGTGCATGATTTCTTCCTTGCTGCACCGGGCGGTGTTCCCACGCAGACAGCATTCAGCCAATCGCGGCGCTGGGATGATCTCGACACCAACCGCGAAACAGGCGCCATTCGCTCGGTAGAACATGCTTTCTCGAAAGACGGCGGGCTTGCCGTGCTGAAAGGCAATCTGGCTTTAGATGGCTGCATCGTGAAGACTGCGGGCGTGGATGAGAGCATTTTGAAATTCTCCGGCCCCGCCGTGGTGTTCGAAAGCCAGGATACGGCTGTTGCCGGCATTCTCAATGGCGAAGTGAAGGCGGGCGACGTGGTGGTGATCCGTTATGAAGGCCCGCGCGGCGGGCCGGGCATGCAGGAAATGCTTTATCCAACCAGTTATATCAAATCCAAAGGTCTCGGCAAAGCCTGCGCGCTCATAACCGATGGTCGCTTCTCGGGCGGCACATCGGGCCTCAGCATTGGCCACGTGTCACCCGAAGCCGAAGAAGGCGGTTTGATTGCGCTGGTTCACACCGGCGACAGGATCGAGATCGATATTCCCAACCGTAAGGTTCACTTGGCCGTGGCAGATGAAGAGATCGAGAAGCGTCGCGCCATGCAACTCGCGCGCGGCAAACATGCCTGGACGCCGATGAAATCGCGCCCGCGCAAGGTGACAACAGCGCTCCGTGCCTATGCCGCCTTTGCGACGTCGGCCGCCAAAGGTGCCGTTCGTAATGTGCCGTGAAAACTAACCGCGTGGTTTGATCTGACGCAGCTCGTAAACTGCGCGGCGCAAGCCATGCAACTGGTCCAGCAGATGCAAGGCCACACTGATCCCTGCTTGATTGACGCCAAGATCGTGGTTGAGTTCGCGGATCAGCTGGGCGCGGGCAATATCGGCATCGGTGAAAGCCTCATCCGAGGCTTCTTCAACGGGCACGAGCCACTGTTCTGACAGCCAGGTTTCCAATGTCTGTTCGTCGATATTCGTTCGGGCCATGAATTCGGTGCGCTTTAAAATCATGGTTGAAACTCCTTGCGCAGGTCATCCTCAAAAGCGGGTGTCCAGGTTTTCAGGAAGTCATTGAGTTGTTGGTCACTGCGTTGGGGCAGTACGACGCGCAGCTTCACCAGTTGGTCACCCCGACCTGCAACACCTTTGCCTTTGAGGCGCAATTGCGTGCCTGCGTTGGAACCTGCCGGGATGTTGAGCATGACAGAACCCGCAGCTGTCGGGGTTTTCACGGGCCCGCCGAGGGCTGCTTCCTTGATCGAAACGGAAAGTTCCAGAAGCAAGTCATCACCCACCCGGGTGAAATGTGGATGGGCCAGCACGGTCACTTCCACCAGTGCATCGCCAGAGCCGCCTGCACCTTGGGAAGGTTGGCCCTTGCCTTTCAGCCGGATGATCCGGCCCGTCTCGATGCCCGCCGGAATTTTGACGTCAATCGTTGTTCCATCGGGAAGGTTGAGGCGCTGCGTGGCACCTGTGACAGCATCGAGAAACGGAATGTTGAGATGATAACGCACATCGGTCCCCTTGGCGTTGCGGCGGGCGTGGGCCTGCTGGGCATAGATTTGGGCCATAATATCATCCATGCCATCCAAGTCTGAAAAGGCCGAAGCAGACTCGTAATTTGGATTGGCTTTGCCGCGCCCAGCACCAGCACCGGCATAATCGCGGTAATATTGGCGCTGCTGCTGGGGCTTTTCGTTGCCAACTGCATCGATCACGCCGGCATCAAACTTGGCGCGCTTCTCATTGTCGGACAGAAGATCGTTGGCGACGGAAATTTCCTTGAAACGCTCTTCAGCCTTTTTGTCACCTGGATTAAGGTCGGGGTGCAACTTCTTGGCCAGTTTACGATAGGCCGAACGGATGTCATCGGCCGAAGCAGATTTGGATACGCCCAAAATTTCATAAGGATTTTTCAACACGCTGCCTCCGCCATCGCTGCAATATAGGCGTGGTGCAGGGCGTTGCAAGTTTGGTGATGGAATAGCACTAAGGTATGTACAGCCGAAGGATGGTGGGCGGTGCAGGATTCGAACCTGCGACCCGGTGATTAAGAGTCACCTGCTCTACCAACTGAGCTAACCGCCCATCCTTCACACTACGCTTTTATTCACCAAGCGCTGGCGGTCTATAAGTGGGAACAGCGCAGTCTGCAAGCGCAATTCCCAAGCGTTTTTTAAATCACTGGCCCGACATTTTGGCCACTTCAGCGGCAAAATCGTCGGCGTGCTTTTCGATGCCTTCGCCCAATTGCATACGGTAAAAACCCGTGATGGTGATGGTGCCGCCAGCTTTGATTCCAGCTTCTGCTGCGGCCTGTGTCACTGACTTTGAACCATCGTGAACATAGGTCTGTTCGAGCAGGCAATTTTCCTTGGCATAGGTCTTGAGACCTGAAGCCACGATCTTGTCCATCACATTGGCGGGCTTGCCCGCATTCTTTTCTTCGAGCACGGCTTTCTCGCGGGCCAGCACATCGGCTGGCACACTGGCGAGATCCATTGCCACAGGATTGCTGGCAGCAATGTGCATGGCGAGCAGACGACCAAAGGCCATCAGCTCTTCCGCCTTGCCTTCAGATTCCAAGCCGACGATGACGCCGATCTTGCCCATGCCGGGCGCAATCTGGTTGTGGAGGTAATTGCCGATCACGCCCTTCTTGACAGCCAGCGCTGCCGTGCGGCGCACTGTCAAATTTTCACCAATGGTGGCCACTTGTTCGGCCACATATTCGGCCACGGCGTGAGGCGAGCCGGGGAAATGCATGGTCTTCAAGGCTTCGGTTGAGCCATGGGCGTTGATGGCGAGCTTCGAAATCTCGGCCACCATCGTTTGGAATTTTTCGTTGCGGGCGACAAAGTCAGTTTCAGAGTTCACTTCGACCAGAGCGCCAATCGTACCTTTGACGCACAGGCCGACGAGGCCTTCTGCGGCCACGCGGGTTGATTTCTTGGCGGCTTTGGCGAGGCCCTTGGCGCGCAACCAATCAATTGCCTCTTCCATGTTGCCATTGGTGGCTGTGAGTGCGGCTTTGCAATCCATCATGCCAACGCCCGTTTTTTCGCGCAGATCGCGCACTAGGCCCGCGGTAATTTCAGCCATTTTTTTCCTCATTATCACTCTCACTGCGTCCCCCGGCAAAGGCCGGGGCCTGGCCTGAATTCAAGCGACGAAGCGAACACTTAAGTGGGATCCCCGCCTTCGCGGGGATGACGAAACAAAGGGGCGCATAGTGTGCCCCCTTAGGTTTATGCTGCTGGAACGGCTTCTGCCACGGGGGCTTCGGCTGCACCCATATCAACGCCGGTGCGGTGTTGGGACTTTTCAATGCCTTCGAGAACGGCTTTTGAGACCAGTTCGCAATAGAGGGCCACAGCGCGAGCTGCGTCATCATTGCCGGGGATCGGATAGGTCACACCATGTGGATCGGAATTGGTATCGATAATGGCCACAACGGGAATGCCCAGACGATTGGCTTCCTTGATCGCGATGGCTTCCTTGTTGGTATCGATCACAAACAACAAATCAGGCGTGCCTCCCATGTCCTTGATGCCACCCAGCGCTTTATCAAGTTTGGTTTTTTCACGGGCCATATTCAGAATTTCGCGCTTTTTGAGACCAGCGCCCTCTTTGGCAATCACTTCATCGACATGACGCAGATGCTTGATGGAGTTTGAAATGGTCTTCCAGTTGGTGAGCATGCCGCCCAGCCAACGTGCGTTCACATAGTATTGAGCGCAACGCTTAGCGGACTCGGCAATTTCTTGTGCCGCAGAGCGTTTGGTGCCGACAAACAACACGCGACCGCCTTTGGCCACTGTGTCTGAAACAACTTCGAGCGCTTGATGCAGCAATGGAACGGTTTGCGACAGATCCAAAATATGGATGCCGTTGCGAACGCCATAGATATAGGAGCCCATCTTAGGGTTCCAACGATGTCTTTGGTGTCCGAAATGTACGCCTGCTTCCAAGAGCTGGCGCATTGTGAAATTCACAGCCATTATAGTCCCTTCTCCGGTTAATCCTCCGCAGATGGTGTGACCTGGGCTGTCAGATTTCCGTTGGAAATTTGCAGCTTAGCGGCACCGGAAGGAACGTTCTCTATGAGGGGCATTGCTGCCCATGAGAAGTTCCAACACCTGCGTGTGGTTTTCTTACGCTGCGGGCTATAGCGGGGATGGGCAGCCAAGGCAAGGGCCGAAAATATCCCTAATTGCTTCTGGGCACCAGGCTCTTGAACGACTTTACGGGGTTGCGCGACAGCGCTGAACTTGGGAAAAGCGGAAATGATCTTGCGCTCTGCCCTTCTGGCCCTGCCCCACTTGGAAATGCCGATTGTTTGGGAAACGGCACGGCATTGTGTTGCTTACCCCACGGCGCTCACCCGGATGGAAGCGCATGTCGCGGCAATTGCTGCGGGCAACGATGGCGAGCGGGTGTGGCTGTTGGAACATCCGCCGCTTTATACAGCGGGCACGAGTGCCAAGCCCGGCGATTTGGTCGATCCCGAGCGCTTTCCCGTTTTTGAAACGGGGCGTGGCGGGCAATATACTTATCATGGGCCGGGCCAGCGCGTGGCTTATGTCATGCTGAATTTGGCAAAACGCGGCGGCGACGTGCGGGCATTTGTGGCGGCGCTGGAGAATTGGTTGATTGGCACTCTGGCTGAGTTCGGCTTGGTGGGCGAGCGGCGCGAGGACCGCGTGGGCATCTGGGTGCGCCATGATGGGGACGAGAGCAAGATTGCAGCGATTGGCATTCGGGTGCGACGTGGGGTTACGTTTCATGGTATCAGTTTGAATGTTTATCCTGATCTTTCGCATTTCGACGGCATTGTGCCCTGTGGTGTTTCTGAACATGGTGTGACGAGCTTGGCTAAACTGGGTATTGCAGCTGCGATGGCTGAAGTTGACGCTGCGCTCCGAAAACATTTTGAATTGAACTTTGGACGAACTGTGCTCGCCTGATGGATCATCTCACGCTTTTCGGCCTCATTGCGGTTTCCCTAATGTTGTTTACTTACGCATTTGAAAGCCGCAGCCCCTGGATGGTGCTGGCCTTCGCCATCGCCTGTGCGCTGGGTTCCACCTATGGCTTTTTGCAGGGCGCTTGGCCCTTTGGGGTGGTTGAGGCGATTTGGGCGTTGGTTGCGCTGCGCCGCTGGTGGTTTGCACGCGGGGCACAAAGAGGCTAAAGCCCCGCCCCATGAACAAACATGTGCCAAAAGTGGGCTTGGTCCAATTGGGTTGCCCCAAAAATCTGGTTGATAGCGAACGCATCCTCACGCAGTTGCGGGCTGAAGGCTATAAGATAGCACCCGGCTATGAAGACGCTGATGTGGTGATCGTCAACACCTGCGGTTTTCTTGACTCAGCCAAGGCCGAAAGCTTGGCCGCCATTGGCGAAGCCATGGAGAAAAACGGCAAGGTCATTGTGACAGGATGTTACGGCATCGAGAAGGATGTGATCACCAAAGCGCATCCCAATGTTTTAGCAGTGACGGGGCCGCATCAATACGAGCAGGTGGTGGGCGCTGTGCATGATGCTTTGCCGCCTGTGCATGATCCCAAATATGATCTCGTGCCGCCGCAAGGTCTGCACTTAACCCCGCGCCATTATTCCTATTTGAAAATTTCAGAGGGCTGCAACAATCGCTGTTCTTTCTGCATCATACCGTCGATCCGCGGCGATCTTGTCTCGCGACCGATGGCGGCGGTTTTGTATGAGGCCGAACGCCTGGTGAAGGCGGGTGTCAAAGAGCTGCTGGTGATCTCACAAGACACTTCAGCTTACGGCGTGGACATCAAATATGCCGAGTCAAAATTTAAAGGCCGCGAGGTGCGCGCTAAATTTTATGACATGGCCAAGGAACTTGGTGATCTGGGTGCGTGGGTGCGGATGCACTACGTTTATCCCTACCCGCATGTCGACGATGTGATCCCTCTGATGGCCGAAGGCAAGATTTTGCCTTATCTGGATATTCCGTTTCAACACGCTTCGCCCACCGTTCTCAAAAATATGCGCAGGCCTGCCAACCAGGAAAAGGTTTTAGAGCGCTTGGCAAAGTGGAGGAGCATTTGTCCTGACATTGCGGTGCGCTCCACGTTCATCGTCGGGTTCCCCGGTGAGACAGATGCAGAATTCGCGTTCTTGTTGGATTGGATGAAAGAAGCGCGGCTCGAACGCGTCGGGTGTTTTAAATATGAACCTGTGTCTGGTGCAAAAGCCAATGACCTTGGCCTGCGGCAAGTGCCTGATGAAGTGAAGGCTGAGCGCTATGCCCGCTTTATGGAAACACAGCAGGTGATTTCGGAGGAAGTTTTACTGGCCAAAGTCGGCCGTGAGATCGACGTATTGGTGGATGCGATTGATACGGACAATGACGAAGCAATCGCGCGCTCACAATGGGACGCGCCGGAAATCGACGGCAATGTGTTTATCCCCGGAGCCATCAATTTGAAGCCCGGCGATATGGTCCGTGTACGGATCGTTGAAGCCGAGGAATATGATCTGGTTGGCGAGCTGGTTTAGCGCCCTCACTTTGCCGGCGGCGTGACGCTGAGAAATGGCACGGCGGAACCAGGGATCATGGACTTGGGCAATTGCCCATCCCATTTTTCGGCTTTGGTCAATTCCACCAATAAGGGGTTATCTGCCAATGCAGCGGCCCGCAGTTTGATGGCATCGGCTGTCGCCTGGCCCTCCACCTTGGTTTTGTAGGCGCTGGCATCGGCTTCAGCTTTCACGCTGTCGGCGCGGCCTTTGGCTTGGGTCACAGCGATGTCGGCTTTGATCTTTTCCTGTTGTAAGTTCTGATCCTGCTTTTGCACTTCGACTTGGGCTGTCATGCGGGCTTCCACCGCTTGCTCATAGGCTTGGGAGAAGTTGATGTTTTCAACTTGTACACTGTCGATCATCACGGGTCCGTCGGTCACTTTGGCGATGGCGTCAGCCACGTCCTTGTTGAACTTAGCGCGGTTTTGAATAACGGAGACGGCATCATATTGGCCGAAGACGGTTTTGATTTCCTGGGGGGCTTTGCGCGCAATGATGCGATCAGCCAGTGATTCAACGGAACCATAATTGGTGTAAACCGCGCCCACTTCGCTTTCAGGTAAATGGAAGTTGACGGTTACGCGCATGTCAGCGGGCTGTTGGTCGCGGGAATAAGATTGCATGGCGGGGAGGTTGCCACAGTTTTTGTCGTTGTTCTCACAACCCCATTTTAAAACTTGCTGGCGCAGGCTGAGCTTTTCAACACGCTGCAAAATGGGCAGTTTGAAATGGAGGCCGGGCCCAACAACCGAACTCAATGCGCCATTGGTGAGGAGGACGCCACGATCGCCTTGGTCAATCGTATACCATGAATTCATCAGGATGATGGCCAGTGCAAGCAAGATGACAATGCCGCCAATGCCTGAACCCAGGAAACGTGGACTGAAACCTTGTGGCAGTGGGTTGCGGTTCGGGTTTAACTTAAAATCACTCATGGCCATCCTCATCATTCTGATGGGGTCAAGCTTACACGGAATTGAGATGATTCTGTGGGATTTGGTGTTTCAGCTCAGAGGAGCGAGAGAAACTTAACTGTGGCGTCAAATTCCAATTTGCGGTTGGCGCGGCGCTGTGCGGCCTCGTGATCTTCACCCCATTGGCTGATCTGAAAATCTTCATCAACATGGGCGGCAGACCAAATCTGTTCCGCATCGGCGGCGTGTGCTGCGAGCATGAAGGCCAGAATCGCTGACCCCGTGAGCGTCGTCAGGTTGTGAACGACGATGAGATGAAAGCCATTGTAACTTTCGACCAGCTCATGAACAGCATCCATCGTATGTTTTGTTTGTGCCACATGGATGACGCCCAGCGTGGTGGTGAATTGGGTTTTCATGACACTTGCCGCCCAAGCCAACACGGTGTTCCACTGCTTGTCTTGCAAGGCCAGCAATGCAGCCGGGGCCTCGGCGCGATAAAAAAGCAGATCATTGGCTGCAAAGGCCGCAATTTCTTCTGCAATCAAACGGCGTTCTGTGCTGGCGCGGTCAATCGCGGTATTGGCCAATTTGGTGAGCGGCATAGTGGCAGGATTGATAACCTGTTGCTGCGCTGCCCATTCTTCTGCCACTGCAGCGGCCAATGCGGCATTGGGAAGCTGCAATTTGGCTTTCAGTGGGGTTTTGACGGCGCGGCCATCCAGAAGAATGGTGCGGTCTTCACTCACACTCACCGAAGTGTAGAAACGCTTGGGCAAAGGCCTGTCGACGCGGTCTCGCGAGAGGCGTTCCCAGCGCTCGTCTTCGGTTTTATCAGTCATCAAAGCGACCAGGGTCAAAGCCAAAGGTTTTAAAGCTCGCGGTCATATGCTCAGGCAATGGGGCTGTCACATCGATCACACCTTCGCGTGGATGCGGAAACTGAATACGGCGTGCGTGAAGATGCAATTGATTTTCGATGCCGTCGGGCACTGCAATATCGCCGCCATATTTATTATCGCCCAAGATCGGTGTTGCGATATGGCTCATATGGGCGCGCAGTTGATGTTGGCGACCCGTCAGCGGTTTCAGAGACACCCAGGCAATGCCGCCCGCTTTGCCGAGCACGGCATATTGCGTCACCGCCGTTTTTTCGTCTTCCTCTTCGCCTGCCTTGGAGGCGCGCATTCTGTCGCCATCCTCACTGCGGGCCTTGATGAGGGCCACATCGATCTTGCCCTGTGCGGGGTTCGGCACGCCTTTGACCAAGGCCCAATAGGTTTTCTTCACATTGCGCGTGGCAAAGAGTTTACCGAGGCTGGCGGCCACGGCGCGGCGTTTGGCGATGACGATAACGCCCGAGGTGTCCCGGTCCAGCCGATGCACCAGCAGGGGCCTCTCGCCCAGTTCGACGCCAAGGCCCATCAGCAAACCATCGAGATGAATGTTGGTCTTGGTGCCGCCCTGCACGGCAAAGCCTGCGGGTTTGTTTAAAACATAGAGGTCTTTGTCCTCATGGATAACCATTGACTGGAACAGAGCGCGTTCCTTGACCGTGAGTGGTGCCACATCTTCTTTGGGCGCATCGGCGGGCCTGCGATCAAAATCGAGCGGTGGCACGCGGATGTCTTGGCCCTTGGCAAGGCGCGAAGAGGTTTTCACCCGCCCCGCGCCCACACGCACTTGGCCTGTGCGGGTCAGCTTGTTGAGATAAGCAAAAGTCACTTGCGGGAAATGGATCTTGAACCACTTGTCGAGTCTTATGCCATCTTCATCAGCGGAAACTTCATAGCGTTTGACTTCGGCGCTCATACAACGAACGCCTTGAAGCCAAGTGCGACAGCGATGACTGATAAAAATACAGAGGCGGCTGCGTAGATGAGCGCCGTTGGTGTTTCGCCGCGCTGGATCAAGTTGAAAAAATCAAGCGAGAAGGCCGAGAAGGTCGTAAAGCCGCCAAGGATTCCGGTGGTGAGAAACAGCCGCAGGTTTTCATCATCCGGCATTTTGGCGCGCAGATAGGCGGTGATTGCCCCCATCAGAAAACAGCCAAGCACATTTACGATCAACGTGGCCCATGGGAAATCCCCGCCCAACATGCGAGGTGCCGAAATGTTCACGCCATAACGCGCCGCAGAACCTATGGCACCGCCCAATGCGACCCACAGAAGGTTCATCACAACCACCCTTTACGATAGAAATAGAACAGTGGCAGCACGGCAGAAAGGATCATCAAAGCCAAGGCATAGATATAGCCATTTTCCCAATTCAGTTCCGGGATCACTTTAAAGTTCATGCCATAGATGGACGCCACCAACGTGGGCGGCAGGAAGACGACAGATGCGATCGTAAAAATCTTGATGATGGCGTTCTGTTCGATGGAAATCATCCCGAGGACTGCGTCCAAAAGAAAGGAAATTTTGCCGTTCAAAAAGCCAGCATGATCGGTGAGTGAAGTAATATCGCGCTGGGCGGTTTTGAGCCGGGCTTTGTTATCCTTTACCTCTTTGGTGAGTTTCATTTGATCCACAACCGCTTGCGCAAAGGCCAACATGCGTGAGATGGAAACTAGGCTTTCGCGCATCTTCGATGTGAAATCCCCTTCCTCGCCAATCTTTCCCAGCATCACTTCCAAGTTTACAGGCTTGCGCTTGCGCTTTTTCGTATCGCCTTTGCGCAGGAACGATGTGGAGAAAACTTGCTTTGACGTGTCTTCGACGATGGCACCCACACGTTCCAAATGGTCAGCGCCGCGGTCAATCACGGCTTCCACCAGACTGATGAATACGCCCCAGCCATTGCTGCCCGCAACATGGCGCATGGCTTGTTTCACATAAACCGGAAAGGCCTGGGGATGATGATAGCGAATGGTGATGAGCTGTTGGCCTTTGATAATGAAAGTAACAGGCGAAGATTCCGGACGATCTTCTTCACCTCGGCGAATGAGGTTCGCCGTCATGAAAGTGGCCCCTTCGTCTTGGTAAAGCCGACTTGATGCCTCAATTTCTTCCAACTCGCCCCGCGTTGGAATATCAAATCCCAGCACAGCTTCAACGCGCTTTTCTTCTTCGTGAGTAGGCGAGATTAAATCCAGCCAAATCGAAGACGCAATAACCTTGTCATCCACATCTCGCGGATGTTCCACCAAACAATCCTGAGCAATTCCATAAGCATTGAGCATTTAATTTGCTTAGCCTTGACTCGGACGATGTTGCAAGGGTGTTGGTTAAGAGATTACGGTCGTTTGGTAAGATAGATAATCTTACAAGGTCGATGGTCACCGTTTTTTCGCGCTCCATCTGTACAATACTTTAGCGCAAACATTTCTGCTTCCTTACGCGTATTGCGACCACTTACACCGCAAGTAATTGGACTGGCGGTTATCGGCAAGCCACCGGTTGTCGCAATTGCGCGAAATTTATTGCCAGTCTTCAAAACTTCACTTTTCATAACTTTGCAGTTTTTGTGCACAAGTTTCATAGCGAACGATGTCGACGAAAATGAAACTGGGCTTGACACAACCGCGATGCAAGCTGCAGCTACTTGCCATCTTCTATTAATTTTAAATTTGTTCACTCGTTTGCCTTTAGAAAATACTATGAATGCTAACTTGCATTTATCGGATTAGCAACTAGACCACCGCAATGACCAACACAATCCACATCATCGGTGCAGGCATGGCGGGTTCGGAAGCAGCTTGGGCCGCCGCTGAGGGGGGGGTTCAAGTCGTGCTGCACGAAATGCGCGGCCTGACGAAAACGGATGTTCACAAAACCGATGATTTTGCGGAGCTTGTTTGTTCCAACTCTTTCCGCAGCGATGACAAAGACAACAATGCTGTGGGCCTGTTGCATGAGGAAATGCGCATGGCGGGATCGCTGATCATGGCTGTGGCCGAACAGCACAAGGTGCCCGCTGGCGGTGCCTTGGCGGTGGACCGCGATGGCTTTGCAGCGGCTGTCACGGCGCGTATTATGGCGCACCCCAAGATTAAGATTGAGCGCGGCGAGGTTGAAACCATCCCGCCAGCGGATTGGGACAATGTGATCATCGCCACCGGGCCTTTGACATCGGCCAAGCTGGCTTCATCTATCGGGGCGTTGACGGGCGAAGAAGGCCTCGCATTTTTTGATGCGATTGCTCCCATTGTTTACCGCGAGTCCATCGACATGAGCAAAGCGTGGTTTCAATCACGCTATGACAAGGTGGGCCCCGGCGGCACGGGCAAGGACTATATCAATTGCCCCATGGATAAGGCCCAATATGAGGCGTTTATTGCTGCTTTATTGCGCGGTGATAAGACGGATTTCAAGGAATTCGAGACGAATACACCCTATTTCGATGGCTGTTTGCCCATTGAAGTGATGGCTGAACGCGGGCCTGAAACCCTGCGCCATGGTCCGATGAAGCCCATGGGGCTGACCAATGCCCACAACCCCGAAGTTAAAGCTTATGCAGTGGTTCAACTTCGGCAGGATAACGCTTGGGGAACGTTGTATAATATTGTTGGCTTCCAGACCAAGTTGAAATATGCCGAACAGGTTGCCGTGTTCAAGACAATCCCGGGTTTGGAAAATGCTGAGTTTGCCCGATTGGGTGGTTTGCACCGGAACACTTTTATCAATTCGCCCAAGCTCTTAGACGATCAACTTCGCTTGAAACTGCAACCGCGCCTGCGCTTTGCCGGGCAGATTACCGGTGTCGAGGGCTATGTTGAAAGTGCAGCCATGGGCCTGATGGCGGCGCGTGCCGCTGCGGCACAGGCCCAAGGCCGCAGCTTCAAACCACCGCCTGCCACCACGGCCCATGGTGCCTTGATCAACCATATTACCGGCGGGCACATTGCCACCACCGAGAGCAAATCCAGCTTCCAGCCGATGAATATCAATTTTGGTTTGATGCCGCCGCCTGCTGCATTGGAACGTCCCGAGGGCAAGCGTTTGAGTTATGCCGACAAACAAGTGGCCCGCAAGCACGCCTATACAAGCCGGGCGATGGCAGATTTTAAAATGTGGCTGGCTGAACAGGTTTAAACTGCCTCTAGCAAGTCTCAGAAGCGCCGCTTAAGCTTCGCTGATGTTGCAACTTGGTTTTGCCATCGTCATCATCTTTCTTGCTGCCATCGTGCGCGGGTTTTCGGGCTTCGGTTTTTCCTTGCTTTCAATTACAGCACTGTCGCTGATTTATGCGCCTGCTGAAATTGTGCCTTCGATTTTTATGCTCGAATTGGCGGCCTCGCTGAATCTTCTGCCCTCGATCTGGAAGGATATTCACTGGCGCTCGCTTGGGCCGCTCACGTTGGGCTGTCTTGTGGCCACACCGATTGGCGTTTGGTTTTTGGCGCATATTGCCCCTGCTCCCCTGCAGCTTGCGTTGTCCGTCTTCGTCTTGGCAGCCACGGCATTGTTGTGGCGCGGCTTTGCACTGAAATCTATGCCGGGGCCGATTGCTTCAACACTTGCAGGTGCCGCATCAGGTTTGAGCAATGGGGCCTTTGGCATAGGCGGACCACCGGTGATCCTGTTTTATTTCGCCTCACCTGCTGGCGCTGTCGTCGGTCGCGCGTCAATGGCGGCATTTTTTCTGGCCACGGATGTGATCGGGCTGGCCAATCAATATGCCGAGGGATTGCTCACGCGTGACACGGGCGTTCGGGCGCTCATCTATCTGCCGGCTTTGCTTGCGGGCGTTTGGGTGGGTGCGCGTAGTTTCAAGAGCGTTGACCAAGGCCTGTTCCGCACGATCGTGTTGGCGATCTTGGCTGTGCTCGCGCTCCTCATCATGATCAAAGCGGCGACCAGCCTGCTCAATTAAAGCCAGCGGCGGACTTTGCCAGCATAAGCCAGATAGTCTGCGCCAAATTTAGCATGCATGGCGCGTTCTTCTGGCCAGATTTGAAAGCGCAGAATATAGAGTTCAAACAGGATTGGGCCAAGCACGGCCCAAGGCGACGCGAGGTAACAGGTCCAAGCCAAGAGCAGCATCACCATGCCCGTATACATTGGATTACGTGAGTAGCTGAAGGGGCCGGATGTGACAAGCTTCGAGGCCCTGCCAACACGCACGGGATCAATCGTTGTCTTATGGCTTCGGAAAGCCAGAACGGCCGGGAGAGCGTAGATCACGCCAATTACCAGAAAAAGCAAAGTCAGGCCGAAACGTAAGGCGTTTGAGATTGCCAACACATGCGTGAAATGCGCCACGAGCCACATGACGAGCGCTGTGAAGATCACCAGAAGTGGTGGCGGAATTCTAGTTTCGAGTGCGTTCATGATATTTTGCCTTTCTCGCTTATCGGCCAACGGGCCAATCCCAAATATTGCTCAAAGCCCGAAAAATCCCTATCAGCATGCAGCAGTGGAATATCGTTTTCAATACACCAGGTGGCGATGAGGAGATCCACTGTTCCGCGCACGGTGATGCCTTTTGAGCGAAGGACGCGATAGTTAGAAGCTGCCAAGACTGCTAGACCCTTTCCGACCACTTCTATTGTCTGGTAGTTGTTAAACTCCAACTCAATGTTTTTGGCAGATCGTTCGGAACCGATTCCCCGCAAGACTTCAACCAACACCAAATCAGGTACTAGGATCGTGTGGTTCTTTATCGCATCTACGATTTGGACTTTAATTGGTGAGCTGCTCGCGCGGTAAAAAGCAATCCAAGCGCTCGAATCCGCGACGAGAACTAGTCCTTGCGCCACGCGTCAATGTCCCAGTCGCCTTCGATCTTCCCAACAAATTTCAGCATGCCCAACTGCTTGTGCCGCCTTACAATATCTTCCAATGCAATGACGACAGCCTCTTTCTTGGTCTTGGCTTTGGTGAACTTCATCGCATCAGCCATCAGCTTGTCATCGATATCAATATTCGTTCGCATCGCTACCCTCGTGTGTATGAATTTCAGAAACATACACATCAAATGGGTCGCAGGCAAATAAAAAGGCCCGGAGTGATCCGGGCCTTTGATTTCGATTTTGCCTTATCACTCTGCCGCAGCGGGCGGCAACTGGCTCTTCTGTTGTTCTTCAATGATCAGCTTGTCGCGCTTGTCGGCGATGGAGCGGAACCTTGCCAACATGCCGCCGGTGCCAGCTGGAATGAGGCGACCGACGATGACGTTTTCCTTGAGGCCATCCAAAGTGTCGATCTTGCCTTGTACGGCAGCATCGGTGAGCACGCGGGTGGTTTCCTGGAAGGATGCCGCCGAGATGAAGCTGCGCGTTTGCAGAGACGCCTTGGTGATGCCGAGGAGAACCGGCTGGCCTGTGGCTGGCTTCAAGCCTTCCGAGACAAGCTTCAGGTTTTCACGGTCAAGCTCTTCGCGGTCAATCTGTTCGCCAACCAGCAGGGTTGACTCACCATTGTCAGTGATTTCAACCTTCTGCAGCATCTGGCGCACGATGACTTCGATGTGCTTGTCGTTGATGCCCACACCTTGCAGACGGTAGACTTCCTGAATTTCATTGACGAGGAATGAGGCCAGCTCTTCCACGCCCTTGATGGCGAGAATGTCATGCGGCGCTGGATTGCCGTCCATGATGTATTCGCCCTTTTCAATGAAGTCACCTTCTTGGACAGGCAAATGCTTGCCCTTGGGGATCAGGTATTCCACCGCTTCAGACTCGCCCTCTTGGGGCACGATGCGAACGCGGCGCTTGTTCTTGTAGTCACGGCCAAATTCAATGCGGCCTGAGATTTCAGCAATCACAGCAGCATCTTTTGGACGGCGCGCTTCGAAGAGTTCGGCCACACGCGGCAAACCGCCGGTGATGTCACGCGTCTTGGCGCTTTCCAGTGGGTTTCGGGCGAGAACATCGCCTGCACCCACTTTGGTGCCGGGTTCTACCGAGAGAATGGCATCAACCGACAAGAGATAACGCGCTTCACCGCCGCGGGGCAGCTTCTTTACTTCGCCCTTTTCGTCTTTGATGACGATGGCAGGCTTTAGGGTTGAACCGCGCTGGTTGGTGCGCCAATCGATGATCACACGATTGGTGATGCCGGTGGCTTCGTCGGTCGCTTCGTTGACGGAGATACCATCAACCACGTCTTCGAGGCCCACGATACCGTCAACTTCTGTCAATGCAGGACGGGTGAATGGATCCCATTCAGCAATGCGAACGCCGCGCTTGATGGTGTCTCCGGTGTTGACCAGAAGTTTTGAACCGTAACCCACTTTATAAGTGGCGCGGTCATTGCCCTTGGCATCCTTGACCGCAATCAAAGCGGCGCGGCCCATCACAATCAGGCGGCCTGCGCTGTCTTTGGCGATCACGGAGTTGCGCACATCTACTGTGCCTTCCTGTGCCGATTCAACGAAGGACTCGTCCAGTACCTGTGCGGCACCACCAATATGGAAGGTGCGCATGGTGAGCTGTGTGCCAGGTTCACCAATCGATTGAGCTGCAATAACACCTACGGCTTCCCCCATGTTGACGGGTGTGCCGCGTGCGAGATCGCGGCCGTAACACGTGGCACAAACGCCGAACTTGGTTTCGCAGGTCAAGACCGAGCGGATCTTGATTTCTGAGACACCGGCTTTTTCGATCAACTCGACATGGTGTTCGAGCATTTCCTTGCCAGCTTGCGCAATCACGGTCCCGGTTGCGGGATCCAACACATTTTCAGCCGCAGTACGGCCTAGAACGCGTTGACCCAAAGTGACGATTACTTGACCAGAGTCAATGATCGGACGGGTGGTGATATAGTTTTTCGAACCGCAATCGAGTTCCGAGATAATGGCATCCTGGGCCACGTCGACGAGACGGCGGGTGAGATAGCCCGAGTTTGCCGTCTTCAACGCAGTATCCGCGAGGCCCTTACGCGCACCGTGGGTGGAGTTGAAGTATTCCAGAACGGAGAGGCCTTCTTTGAAGTTTGAGATGATCGGCGTTTCGATGATCTCGCCCGAAGGCTTGGACATCAAACCGCGCATGGCGCCCAGCTGACGCATCTGGGTTGGCGAACCACGCGCACCCGAATGGCTCATCATATAGATCGAGTTGATCGGCTTTACTCGGCCTGTCACTTCGTCTTTTTTGACGGCAGCGATTTCAGCCATCATGGCATCAGCCACGGCGGCAGAACACTTCGACCAGGCATCAACGACCTTGTTGTATTTTTCGCCCTGGGTGATCAAACCATCGGCATATTGCTGTTCAAACTCTTTGGCTTGAATGCGGGTTTGGGCCACCAGCTTTTCTTTGACAGCGGGAATGACAACGTCATCCTTGCCAAAGGAAATGCCGGCTTTGTAAGCATTGAGGAAGCCCAATGCCATGATACGATCAGCGAAGATCACGGCTTCTTTTTGGCCGCAATGACGATAGACCTGATCGATCATGCGTGAGATTTCACGCTTGGTCATCAGCTTGTTGCAGAGATCATAAGATACGTTCACAGCGTGAGGCAACAGTTCGCCGATCTTCAGGCGGCCCGGCGTGGTATCGACCAGACGGGTGCGCAAGACGCCATTGGCGTCCATATCCTTGATGCGACCTTTGATCTTGGCGTGGAGGGTGACAGCACCAGCGTGCAGTGCGTGGTCCACTTCTGCCATGCTGCCAAAGGCCATGCCTTCGCCCGGCTCATTGTCTTGCATGAGCGAGAGATAATAAAGGCCCAGTACGATATCCTGCGACGGCACGATGATTGGTTGACCGTTGGCAGGATGGAGAACGTTGTTGGTCGACATCATCAACACGCGTGCTTCCAACTGCGCTTCCAGCGACAGCGGAACGTGCACGGCCATCTGGTCGCCGTCAAAGTCGGCGTTGAAGGCGGTGCACACCAGCGGATGCAGCTGAATGGCCTTGCCTTCAATGAGCACAGGCTCAAACGCCTGGATGCCCAAACGGTGCAGCGTTGGTGCGCGGTTCAGCATGATGGGGTGTTCGCGGATGACTTCATCCAGGATATCCCAGACTTCTGGTTTTTCTTTTTCCACCAGTTTCTTGGCTTGCTTCACAGTGGAAGACAGGCCTTTGGCTTCAAGGCGCGAATAAATGAAGGGCTTGAACAGTTCGAGCGCCATCTTCTTTGGCAGGCCGCACTGATGCAGTTTCAATTCCGGACCCACGACGATGACCGAGCGACCCGAATAATCGACGCGCTTGCCGAGCAAGTTTTGGCGGAAGCGGCCTTGCTTACCCTTGAGCATATCGGAGAGTGATTTGAGCGGACGCTTATTAGCACCGGTGATCACACGGCCGCGGCGACCGTTGTCAAACAGTGCATCAACTGACTCTTGCAACATACGCTTTTCGTTGCGCACGATGATGTCTGGCGCACGGAGTTCAATCAAACGCTTCAAACGGTTGTTGCGGTTGATGACGCGGCGGTAGAGATCGTTCAAATCCGACGTGGCAAAGCGGCCACCATCCAACGGCACCAAGGGGCGCAGCTCCGGCGGGATCACGGGGACGACCGTCAAGATCATCCATTCCGGACGATTGCCGGATTCGAGGAAGTTTTCGACAAGCTTCAAACGCTTGGCCAATTTCTTTGGCTTCAATTCGCCTGTCGCTACTTTCAATTCCTCGCGCAGCGAAATCTTGAGCTGATCGAGATTAATGGCAATCAACATATCGCGGATCGCTTCAGCACCGATGGCGGCGGTGAAAGAGTCTTCGCCATATTCTTCCTGGGCCTTGAGATATTCGTTCTCGCCCAAAAGCTGATGAAGCTTCAATGGTGTGAGGCCGGGCTCAGTCACGATATAGTTTTCGAAATAAAGAATGCGTTCCACATCCTTCAGCGTCATGTCGAGCAGTGTGGAAATGCGCGATGGCACTGACTTCAAAAACCAGATGTGGGCCACGGGTGCGGCCAATTCAATATGGCCCATGCGTTCGCGCCGCACCTTGGAAAGAGTAACTTCCACGCCGCATTTTTCGCAGATGATGCCCTTATACTTCATGCGCTTGTATTTGCCGCACAGGCATTCGTAATCCTTCACAGGTCCAAAGATGCGCGCGCAGAACAGGCCATCACGTTCTGGTTTGAACGTGCGGTAGTTGATCGTTTCGGGCTTTTTGATTTCGCCGAATGACCACGACAAGATCTTTTCCGGGCTGGCGACCGAGATACGAATCTGGTCGAAAACCTGAACCGGGGTGACCGGGTTGAAGACGTTCATGAGCTCTTGGTTCATGGGTGTCCTTGCTCCTTTTTGCGGAATGATACCGCTTGAATTCTATTTCAAAACTCTGGGCGGCAGGGTGCGAACACCCTGCCCTGATCAAACTATTGTTGCTGTGGCTGGACGCCTGCGTTTTGGAGTTCGACGTTCAGGCCCAAGGAACGCATTTCCTTGACCAAGACGTTGAAGCTTTCTGGAATGCCGGTTTCGAAAGCATCATCGCCACGGACGATCGCCTCATAAACCTTGGTGCGGCCCGCCACGTCGTCTGACTTGACGGTGAGCATTTCCTGCA
>JAYWAB010000137.1:0-13784 GCA_043782835.1 Aestuariivirga sp. | reverse complement strand
CTTGCTGGCACGGCTGATCGTTGACTATTTGTTGCTGGATGGCAAAGACCCGTTTGTACTCGATACAGACACGCCTGACGGGCCCTTGCGGCAGTTTTTTCCGGGGCGGACAAAGCTTGCCGAGTTTGAAAAGATGCAGGGGCGAATGCGGCTGTTCGATACGATCCTTGCCGGACCAGGGCGCGACTATGTGGTTGACTTGCCGCAGCGGCACATGTTGGATTTTTTCAAAGCTGTGGAAGAGTTAGATTTTTTTGCCGAAGCCAAGCGCAATGGATTTCGGATTATGGTTTTCTTTGTGGTGGACCGGATTGTCGCTTCGTTGAAAACGGCCAAGGCGATCTTTGAAGTTCCGGGCATTGATCTTTTTGTTCCCGTGAAAAATGAAAATGTTGGTTCACTTTTGCCACCCGAAGAAGGTGCTTTAGTGCTGCCCGCCATGCCGCGCAGCCTTGCCATCGCCGTTGCTGATCGGCGCTTTTCGATGCGCAACTTTGTTTTGGGTGATGACCAAGGGCTGGAAGGCGCTGACAAGCTTGCGCTCAACCAGTTTCTCTTTGCCGTTCTGGGCGGATTGAATGGGCTGGATAGTGAAATTTCTCTGGCGCAACTTCGGCAGCGTTAGGCCGTCGATTGGGCCTGTCAGGCCAATTGCTCCGAGCGCTGGCTTGGGCTAGCACTATGCCCAAACAGGGGCATTGGCTTTGCAGCACGTTTTGGTTCAATTGGAACAGCGCCGAGAAGAAGCGCGCATGGGCGGCGGTGCTGCACGCATTGCGGCGCAACATGGCAAGGGCAAACTCACGGCGCGCGAACGCATTGAGGTTTTGCTCGATGAAGGCAGCTTCGAAGAATATGACATGTTCGTCACCCACCGCTCGACTGAGTTTGGCATGGAGAAGCAGAAGATTGCTGGCGATGGCGTGGTCACGGGATGGGGCACGATCAATGGCCGCATGGTTTGCGTTTTTGCACAAGATTTCACGGTGCTCGGTGGATCGCTTTCGGAAACCCATGCCAAGAAGATTTGCAAGATCATGGATATGGCGGTCAAGACTGGCGCGCCAGTGATTGGCCTGAATGACTCTGGGGGCGCGCGCATTCAGGAAGGCGTGGACTCGCTTGCGGGCTATGCCGAAGTGTTCAAACGCAATGTGGAAGCTTCTGGCGTTGTGCCGCAGATCTCGGTGATCATGGGGCCTTGTGCGGGCGGTGCGGTCTACTCGCCCGCCATGACGGATTTCATCTTCATGGTGAAGGACTCTTCCTACATGTTTGTGACCGGGCCTGATGTGGTGAAGACGGTCACCAATGAAATTGTGACGGCCGAAGAACTTGGCGGGGCCAGCACGCATACGTCGAAATCATCCGTCGCCGATGGCGCTTATGACAATGACATCGAGACGCTGGAACAGGTGCGGCGGTTGTTTGATTTTCTGCCATTGTCGAACCGCGAGCCGCCGCCGACGCGGGTGTTTTACGATGACCCGGCGCGGTTGGAAATGCGTTTGGATACATTGATCCCCGATTCTGCGGCCAAGCCTTATGATATGAAAGAGTTGGTGCTGGCGCTGGCGGATGAAGGCGACTTCTTCGAAATCCAGGAAGCTTTCGCGCGGAATATTTTGACGGGCTTCATCCGCATGGAGGGGCAGACGATTGGCGTGGTGGCCAATCAGCCGCTGCATTTGGCAGGCGTGTTGGATATTGATAGCTCACGCAAGGCGGCGCGCTTTGTGCGTTTCTGTGATGCCTTTAATATTCCCTTGTTGACGCTGGTCGATGTGCCCGGTTTTTTGCCCGGCACCGCGCAGGAATATGGTGGCGTGATCAAGCATGGCGCGAAACTTCTGTTTGCCTATGCGCAAGCCACTGTGCCGATGGTGACGTTGATCACCCGCAAGGCCTATGGTGGTGCCTATGATGTGATGGCGTCGAAACATATTGGTGCCGATGTCAACTACGCCTGGCCTTCGGCAGAGATTGCGGTGATGGGGGCCAAGGGCGCCACCGAGATTCTCTATCGCAGTGAGTTGGGCGATGCCGCCAAAATCGCCGAGCGCACCAAGGAGTATGAAAACCGCTTCGCCAATCCCTTCGTGGCGGCCGAACGCGGCTTCATTGATGAAGTGATCATGCCGCACACTTCGCGCAAACGCATCGCCAGGGCCTTTGCCGCCCTGCGCAAAAAGAAAGTGGAGACGCCGTGGAAAAAACACGACACGATCCCGCTGTGAGGTTTGCAGTGCGCGACGCGACCGAAAGTGACTATGCCGCGATGTGTGACATTCACGTTTCAGCGATCAAATCCATTAGCACTGTCTTTTACAGTGCCGAACTGAAAGCCAGTTGGGCCATTGGATTGCATCCTGATGGCTACGCTGGGGGCAAGGCGAAAGGCGAAAGCTACCGGGTCGCAGCTAACGAAAACAATCATGTCTGTGGTTTTTCGAGCACCATCACTGATCGGCTACTCGCACTTTACGTGCATCCTGATGCACAAGGAATGGGCATCGGTGCGCTGATGTTGTCTGACGCCGAGCGTCGCATCCAGCAGAGCGGCGTGGCTGAGGCAAAACTCAACGCCTCGTTGAATGCAGAGACCTTCTATGCTGCACGCGGCTGGAAATTTACTTCTTTTGATAGCTTCGTTTCGCGCGGCGGGCTGAGTTTGCAAATTGCCCGGATGCAGAAGGCGTTCACATGATGAAGACGCTCAACCGCCGCCCATGCTTCGAGGGCGCAGCGCGCCACCTCAGCATGAGGTCGTCAACTTTGTTCCAATTCAATAACTACCTCACCCTGAGGTGCCCGCCATCGGCGGGCCTCGAAGGGTGCGCCGCGAGTTCCCATGTTTAAAAAAATCCTCATCGCCAATCGCGGGGAAATTGCCTGCCGCGTGATCAAGACGGCCCGCAAGATGGGCATCAAAACCGTGGCGGTTTATTCTGATGCTGACAAGGGTGCTCTGCATGTGAAGATGGCCGACGAAGCCGTGCACATCGGCCCTGCCCCTTCGGCACAGAGCTATTTGGTGATGGATAAAATCATCGCCGCCGCCAAGGCCACGGGCGCTGAGGCCATTCATCCCGGTTATGGGTTTCTCTCTGAGAAAGCCGCTTTCTCTGCCGCTTGCGAGGCCGCTGGCATTGCCTTCATCGGCCCCAACCCAAAAGCCATTGAAGCGATGGGCGACAAGATCACCTCCAAAAAACTGGCGGCGGAAGCGGGCGTTTCCACCGTGCCCGGTTTCATGGGGCTGATTGATGATGAGTCTCATGCCGCCAAGATCGCCGCGCAAATTGGCTATCCGGTGATGATCAAGGCCTCGGCTGGCGGCGGCGGCAAGGGCATGCGCATTGCGTGGAATGACGCTGAAGCGCGGGAGGGTTTTGTGCTTTCGCGCTCGGAAGCAAAATCCAGTTTTGGCGATGATCGAATTTTTATTGAGAAGTTTGTGACTGATCCCAGGCATATCGAAATCCAGTTGCTCGGTGATCAACACGGCACCCTGCTCTATTTGAACGAACGGGAATGTTCCATTCAGCGGCGCAACCAGAAAGTCATCGAAGAAGCGCCCTCGCCTTTCTTGGATGCGGCCACACGCAAGGCGATGGGTGAGCAGGCGGTGGCGCTGGCCAAGGCGGTGAGATATTTCTCGGCGGGCACGGTAGAATTTATTGTTGATGCCAAGCGCAATTTTTACTTCCTTGAGATGAACACAAGGTTGCAAGTGGAGCATCCTGTCACCGAACTCATCACCGGGATTGATCTTGTGGAACAGATGATCCGCGTGGCCGCTGGTGAGAAGCTGGCATTTTCGCAGGCTGATGTGAAGCTCAACGGCTGCACCATTGAAAGCCGTTTATATGCGGAAGATCCTTATCGCAACTTTCTGCCGTCGATTGGACGCCTCACACGCTATCGCCCCCCTGCTGAAGGTGAACGCACAGATGGCAGCGTCTTACGCAATGACACAGGCGTTTATGAAGGCGGCGAAATCTCGATCCATTATGATCCGATGATTGCCAAGCTTTGCACTTGGGCCAAGACGCGCGGCGAAGCGATCAGCAGCATGGCGCAGGCGTTGGATGAGTTTGAAGTGGAGGGCATTGGCCACAACCTGCCCTTCCTCTCCGCCGTGATGGGTCAGGCGCGATTCCAGAGCGGGGCCATCACCACGGGCTATATTGCTGAAGAGTTCAAGGATGGATTCAAAGGTGTTGTGCCTGCGGCAGATGACATTGAAGACTTGGCGCGCATCGCTGCTTTCATTCATGTGACGGGCGAGACGCGCAATGCGCAGATCAGCGGCACCATGCCCAACCACACGCGACAGATTGGTGCCAATTGGATTGTGAGGTTTGCTGACACGTGCATTACTGTGCATGTGCAGCGCGTCGCAGCAGGATTGGCGATTTCGATCGGCGGTGGCAAAGCTGAGACTGTCAGCAGTGATTGGCTGCCGGGGCAGACGCTCGGGCGCTTTCGCTTTGGGCGAAAGAACCTGTGTTTAAAAATCACTCCCAATGGCAATGGCATTCGCCTGCGCCGCCGCGGCATGGATGTGGTGGCCAAAGTCCTCAGCCCGCGTGTGGCGGAGCTGCAAAAGCATATGCCCGTCAAAATGGCGAGGGATACTTCGAAATTGCTACTCTGCCCAATGCCGGGTGTTGTTCGTTCGCTCTCGGTCAAGGTCGGTGATATGGTGGAGGCAGGCCAAGCTGTTGCCATTGTGGAAGCGATGAAGATGGAAAATGTTTTACGGGCTGAGCGGCAAGCCAAAGTGAAACGCGTTGGGGCGATTCTGGGCGAGAGCCTTGCAGTTGACCAGCTCATCGTGGAATTTGAGTGATGGCCGATAGCGACCTTCCGGTAAAAACGCTTTATACCGCTGCTGATCTCGAAGGTGTCGGCCACTTTGACAGCATGCCCGGCGAGGCCCCCTTCGTGCGGGGGCCTTATGCCAGCATGTACACTGGGCGGCCATGGACCATTCGGCAATATGCGGGGTTCTCTACTGCGGAAGAGTCCAATGCATTCTTCCATAAAGGTTTGGCAGGCGGGCAGAAGGGACTTTCCGTCGCCTTCGATCTCGCCACGCATCGTGGCTATGACTCGGATCATCCACGGGTTGCTGGCGATGTCGGCAAAGCCGGCGTGGCCATTGATAGCGTTGAAGACATGAAGCTCCTGTTCAAGGGCATTCCCTTGCAGGACATGAGCGTTTCCATGACGATGAATGGCGCGGTGTTGCCGGTGCTGGCCAGTTTCATTGTGGCGGGCGAGGAACAAGGTGTTCCGATGGCGGCACTTTCGGGCACCATTCAGAACGACATTCTCAAAGAATTCATGGTGCGCAACACTTATATTTATCCACCACAGCCATCGATGCGGATTGTGGCTGACATCATCGCTTTCACTGCGAAGGAGATGCCGAAGTTCAATTCGATTTCAATTTCCGGATATCACATGCAGGAGGCGGGTGCCACACTGGTGCAGGAACTCGCGTTTACGCTGGCCGATGGCCGCGAGTACGTGCGCGCAGCTTTGGCGCGGGGGCTGGATGTCGATCAATTTGCGCCGCGGCTTTCGTTTTTCTTTGCCATTGGAATGAACTTCTTTGCCGAGGCTGCGAAACTGCGCGCGGCGCGGCTGTTGTGGCACCGGATGATGAAAGAGTTTGCGCCAAAGAAACAAGAGTCGCTAATGTTGCGCACGCATTGCCAAACCTCTGGCGTTTCGCTGCAAGAGCAAGACCCTTACAATAATATTGTGCGCACGGCTTATGAAGCTCTCGCTGCTGTGTTGGGTGGCACACAATCGTTGCATACGAATTCGTTTGATGAAGCGATTGCCCTGCCCACTGAATTTTCAGCCCGTATCGCGCGCAACACACAGCTCATTTTGCAGCATGAAACGGGGATCACCGATGTGGTCGATCCGCTGGCGGGTTCTTACTATGTCGAGAGCTTGACGCAGCAGCTGGCAGACCAAGCTTGGGCTTTGATGGAAGAGATCGAGGCGCAGGGAGGGATGACGAAAGCGGTTGAAGCGGGTTTGCCTAAACGCCTGATCGAAGAATCGGCCACGCGCAAACAAGCGGCTATTGACAAGGTTGAGGCGGTGATTGTGGGCGTCAACAAATATCGGCTTGAGCAAGAGGCCGCTTTGGCGACGCGCGAGATTGACAATGCTGCCGTGCGCATTTCACAAATCAATCGCCTTATTGACATCAAACTTAGGCGTGACCCGGTGGCTGTCAATGCTGCACTTGATGGGCTCAAAGCTGTGGCGCGTTCCGGCCATGGAAATCTGCTTGCGGCAGCAATCCCGGCAGCCCGAGCGCGGGCCACTGTGGGTGAAATTTCGGATGCGTTGCGCGACGTGTTTGGTGACCATGCCGCCACGCCGCAAGTGGTGCAGGATGTTTATGGCGCGGCTTATGGCGATGATCCTGAATACAAACTATTGGTGCAGCGGGTTGGCGCATTCGCCCGCGCCAGCAAGGGCAAGCCCCGCGTGTTGATTGCCAAGCTCGGGCAAGACGGCCATGACCGTGGGGCCAAGGTGATTGCTTCTGCTTTTGGTGATTTAGGCTTTGAAGTGATTGCTGGCACGCTGTTTCAAACACCGAGCGAGGCGGCAATACTTGCCATCGAAGAGAAGGTTCATGTCATCGGCGTGTCTTCTCTCGCTGCTGGCCATATGACTTTGTTGCCAGAACTTGTTGCCGCATTGCGCGCACTTGGTGGCGAAAACATTATCGTCATCTGTGGCGGCGTGGTGCCACGCCAAGATTATGATTTCCTGACGGCGCAAGGCATATCGGCCATTTTTGGGCCGGGCACGAATGTTCTCGAGGCAGCGGCCCGCGTTCTCGATCTGATTGAAGGTCGCAAGCGCAACAGCTGAATCGACTTAGTTCGAAAGAACCACCGTTGCGCTCGTGCGGACTCCAGCAGGCACGGGCACTTTGGTTGCGCCATAACTGGTGTTCATCACGAGGGTTGGTCCCTTTTCAATGCGAATGCGGTTTACGATAATGGCTGTGTAGGCCGAATTGCTGGCGACGGTGGCGCTGGCAGGATCAACACGCAAATCGCCCGTTGGGAAGTAGATCGTGCCTGTCAGGGTCTGAACATTCGTGGCGTTTATGACATGTGTCGAACCATCAGCCTGGGCTGGGTCTGCGAATAACAACAGCCCGGCCATGACGCCTGTCTCGGAGCCACTGAGATTAATTTTGGCTGAACCTGTAAAATTCACCTGTGCAGAAGCGCCGGCAAGATAGAAACCAACATCAACGCCATCCGCAACACTGCTACCGCTGATCGTGAATGGCGCGTCTTTTACGACATAAAGTCCGGGCTTGAATGTCACATTTGCTGTGCCCGATATGGTCAAGCCACCACAATAAACGCCTGGGCTCAATGTGGTTGTTCCGGAGGAAATCGATGTGTTTGTCGCTGAACAAGGACCGACTGTTGGTATGGCTTGTGCTGTCAGCGGGTCTGGCACTGGTGTACAATCTGATTGCGGCGTGACACTCGTTTGTGATTTTGCAGCTGAAACCCCGCCAGCTGAACAAATGATTGCGGCACTAATTATCGAAAAGTTCTGTAAGAACATGCCTTTCGGGTCAACCGAATTTGAAAATACGCCACATGAGGCCGCCTGAACTTGTGCGCTGTTCATCATGCGAAACGCGTGGTTCTCTGTTGGATTCAGCGTTAGAATGCATAGGCGGCTCTCGCCTTGAACTACGGCCGTTGCCCGAGCAACAATCGGCGTTATATCCGTCCCGATGAATTGCGCAAAATAAGGCGACCAAGATTCAGAAACTTCTACTTTAACTGCACCTTTGGCGCGATCAATTGTTGTTGTGTTGGTCGCTCCAACATCATTGCCGGTCAGCTGGTTTTGCAGAAAACTGCTGACAGTGGATTTTACCGCAATATCTGTCGTGCTGGCGAGAGTCAGCTGTTTGGCGCCAGCGACTGCGGCTTCATCCGCCGCAGCTTGCAATGTTGCACGTTTCATCGTCATAGTGCCGAAATCAATCGCAATGCCTGTCGTGGCCATTAGAATTGGCATGGCGCAAACAAAACTGATTACAATGTTGCCACGACTATCTGCCCAAAGCGCGCCGAAGGCCCGTCTGAATAAAAACAAAAAAAGTTTCAGCATTCGCAGAATTCCCAGATCTTTCTATCGCATAGCGGCTGTGCATTAAAAGAAATCCCGGTCGATCTTTAAAACTTTAGCTAAAATAGAACGACTGTCGTCTCAAATAGCGTTTGCAATCTGTTCACTGCATTCCTTCAGCGCGGTTTAAGTCAATGTTTGTAACGCTGGCTGATCAATAAGGCGATTAGGCAATGCGCAACACTTCGATCGGCCAACAGATTAATCATTTATTGGTGACTACAATCATCACTGGGATGACGAGTTTGGCGCTTGCGCTAGCGGTCTATCAATTCAACAGCACAGTAAATGCCCGCCGGGCTGGCCTGGAGGCAACGGGCTATGTTTTTGCTTCTGCCATCGGCGAGAGCATTGCTGCGCGCAACACCCAAGATATTCAGCGGGTCTTGCATGCCACCAATCACTTGCATGATGTGGTGGGTGTGTTTGCGCTCGATGCGCAAGAACATGTCTTGGCCAATGCTGGCAATCCTGTTGTGCTTTCTAGCAATATCATGGCAGGAGAACCAACGCTTCTCAAAATGCTACAGCAAGGGCTGATGCCCGTTAGTGTTGAAGTTGTACGCGGTGGCGCAAATGTTGGTCGACTGGTGTTGATTGGCGATATTACGAATGTACGTCGACAATTGTTAAATACGCTTTGGGTCACTTTAATCAGCGGTGCTTTGGCTTTGGCACTCGCCTTGATTATGGCCAACCGTTTACAACGACGCATTACCCGGCCGATTGTTCAGCTGACAAAATCAATCTCAGCATTGCGCAAGGCCCATATGTATGTCCCTACCGAAATCCCCAATGCGGAAGGTGAGACACGTATATTGGTTGAATCTTTCAACGGCATGATTGGCGAAATTCACGATCGGGATGCAGCTTTGAAGAAGCTTGCTTATTTCGATGCTCTCACCGGCCTGCCCAATCGATCAAGCTTTCAACAGTGTATCAATGACTATTTTGAAACTCACGGCGAAGCCGCATCGTCATGCACAATTCTTCTGCTCGATATCGACAATTTCAAAGCGATAAACGATACACTTGGGCAAGTGATCGGCGACGCGTTGCTCCTGAATGTTGCGGCCTTGCTACGCGACGCGCAACCCGAAGGCGCTCTTGTTGCCAGGCTTGATGGCGATGAGTTTGGTGTGTTTGTGCCGGATACGAAAACGGTTGGAGAAGCGCAGGTTGCAGTCGCGCCGTTTATTGCATGCCTTTACCAGCCCATGCGAATTTTCGCACACGAACTCTCTGTGACAGCCTGCGGGGGGATCGCCTTTGCGCCGGACTTTGGCCCGACCAGTGAGGCGCTGCAACGCAACGCGCGTCTTGCCTTAAGCCAAGCAAAAAGTGATGGTGCCGGGCACGTTGTTTCATATCGCCATGAGATTGGCGAAGGCGTCGACGAAGAAATGATGCTCGAACGTGGGTTGCGCGGCGCAATCGCGGCTGGCGAGCTTGAACTTCATTATCAACCTATTGTGAGTTCGATTGCGTATAGAGTTGAAGGGTTTGAAGCTTTGCTGCGGTGGCGGCGCGCAGATGGAAAAATGATTCCGCCTGTGAAGTTTATTCCTTTGGCCGAAAAGACCGGTTTGATCACGGAACTCGGCAAGTGGGTTTTGGAAAAGGCTTGCCGCGATGCTCAGGCTTGGCGCGAGGCAGGAGAGCCGGAACGGTTTGTTTCTGTCAATGTTTCACCCAGCCAGATATTCTTGTCTGATTTTGTGACCACTGTGGAAGACGCATTGATGAGCGCTGATCTTCCAGCTGAACTGCTTTGTCTGGAGCTTACGGAAAGCCTCTTTATTGGCAAATCCATGAGCCTGGTTAAAAATATGCTGATTGATCTGAAGCGTCTTGGCGTGATCACGGCGCTGGATGACTTTGGCACGGGCTATTCCTCTTTGGCTTATCTTGAACATCTGCCTTTTGACAAACTGAAGATTGACCGCGCATTCGTGCACAAGCCAATCGGTGTTGATCAAAACAAGCCGCTGCTGCAAGGCATTGCCCAGTTGGCACATGCTTTAGGGATTTCTATTGTGGCAGAAGGTGCCGAAACATTTGGCGAGGTTGCCTTGCTTCGTGAAATCGGCGTGCAATCCATTCAGGGCTATTATTTTGCCAAGCCCATGCCCGCAGCAGAGGCACTAGTTGCAGCAACTCAGATCGAAAGCCAAAAAGCGCCTATGGTGGGCCCGCCAGGACTCGAACCTGGAACCAGACGGTTATGAGCCGTCAGCTCTAACCATTGAGCTACAGGCCCTCCGCAGGCGCTTCTTTTCAGCGGGTTCTGGCTACATGATTTTCAAATTCTATGCTAGGGATTCTCCATGAGCTCTGAGAATCTTTCCCCCCAAGCCGCTGTTTCCCAATTGATTGAGCGCCATGCCGAGGCCACCGCGGCATTGCGGCAAAGTCTGGGCAACTATTTCCAATCCCGCGCTGTGCCTTCAGCCGGAGACCGTGCACAATTTTGCTATCCCGAACTCAAAGTCGTTTACGAAACAACGGGTGTGCAGCCTGCTATTTCGCGGGCCTATGCCAAGTTTCAAGGGCCGGGAACCTATTCCACGACGGTCACGCAACCCGCACATTTTCGCCAGTATTTGACTGAGCAGCTGACCTATCTGACGCGCGATTATGGCGCATCAATCAGTGTTTCGCGGTCCACCCAGGAAATCCCCTACCCTTATGTTTTGCAGAGTGCCAATGAATTGGGCACCGAAGCTATATCAGCCGCAGAATTGGCCTTGCATTTTCCAGTGCCGCAACTGGCCTTGGTGGGCGATGAAATTGCCGATGGGCAATGGGAGCCGCGGGCAGACCGCGACCTGCCGCTGGCTTTGTTTGATGCGGTGCGCGTTGACTTTTCACTGAAGCGTTTACAACATTATTCGGGCACACATTGGGACAAGTTTCAGCCTTGGATCTTGCTCACCAATTATCACCGCTATGTCGATCAGTTCATCGGCTGGGCCGTGGCGCAATTGGGCAATGGCAGCCCTTATGAAGCTCTGCATCTTCCCGGCTGCGGCATGATTACACGGGGGATGACGAAAGAGCAGATCGACCAGGTTCTGGGCGACAGCCCTTGGCACAAGTTTCAGATGCCCGCCTATCACTTGACGCGGAGCGACGGTGCGGGCGGAATGACGCTGGTCAATATTGGTGTCGGCCCGTCCAATGCCAAAAATATGACGGACCATCTTGCTGTGCTGCGCCCCAATTGCTGGTTGATGATTGGCCATTGCGGCGGGCTTCGCCAATCGCAGCGCATTGGTGATTATGTGTTGGCCCATGCTTATTTACGGCAGGACCGCATTCTTGACACTTTGGTGCCACCGGAAATTCCGATCCCAGCGCTGGCGGAAGTGCAGGTCGCTCTACAACAGGCGGCAGCGCAGGTGACCGGCGAAACCGGTGACGCTTTAAAGGCGCGTTTGCGCACTGGCACTGTGATGACCCATGATGACCGCAATTGGGAACTGCGCTGGACGTTGGAGCGCAAGCGCATCAATCTTTCACGCGCCATCGCGATTGATATGGAGTCGGGCACTTTGGCGGCGCAGGGTTATCGTTTTCGTGTGCCCTATGGCACGCTGCTTTGTGTTTCGGACAAGCCTTTGCATGGTGAAATCAAACTGCCGGGTGCGGCCAATGCGTTTTATGACCGGGCCGTGGGCGAACATTTGATGATTGGCATTGCAGCGCTGGAAAACCTGCGCACCACGCGAAGCAGTTTACATTCGCGCAAGCTGCGTAGTTTTGATGAGCCGCCGTTCCGGTGAGGCTCATCCCTGTTTGATTGCCATAAAACAACCGTAGTTTCCGACTGACTTTCGCGCTGCGCCGGATCAATGGGCGGGCCTATTCGCAAAGGGAAGAGTATGTTTAAAACTGTTTATACGTCGGTTTTGGTGGCAAGTTTTTTGGCGGCAATTCCTGCCCTTGCAGACACGCAAAAATCACCGCGCGTCGTTTCACTTGCGGGGCACGGCGAAATCAAAGCTGTTCCTGATATGGCCGTGATCAATCTCGGTACGATCACCCAGGCCACAACCGCCAAGGCGGCACTGGATGCCAATAGCAAAAGTGTGGCGGCTTTGCTGGCAACGCTCAAAGACTCTGGCGTTAGCGACAAGGATGTAATGACGGAGAATTTCAGCGTTGGTCCGCGCTATGAAACAAGCAGCATAAAATCGGGCCAGGAGCAAAAGCTGGTTGGCTATGATGTCAGCAATAGCGTGGTGGTGACAGTGCGCAAGATTTCTGATCTAGGCGTTATTTTGGACAAGGCGGTAAGTGCCGGATCAAACCAGATTGAAGGCATTTCCTTCACGGTGGCTGAACCACAAGCGCAACAAGATGATGCGCGCAAGGCGGCTGTGAAGGACGCCTTACGCAAAGCCGAGATCATGGTGCAAGCGGCGGGCGTTAAGCTGGGGCCCATTGTCATGATGAATGAGAATGGCGCGATGCAGCCCACGCCTATGGTGATGCGTGGTCGAGCAATGGCGGCTTCGTCTGCGCCCGTTCCAATTGCGCAAGGCGAAATGACGATTTCGGCAGATGTGAATATTGTTTGGGAGTTGGAGTGAACCCAGCTCGCGATCGTTTATTTTCGTCTCATCAAGGCCATAAAGAACCCATCCGTGCCATGCTGAAGTGGCGTGAGCTGTAAGGTATCTTGGCGGCCGTCAGCTGAGACTGGCGGTTCACCGGGCAGATGTTTGCGCCATTGATCCTTGACAGGATGGATTTCAAAATCGCGGTGGGCCTTGAGGAAGGATGCGACTTGGGCGGTGTTCTCAGCGGGTAAAACGGAACATGTAAAGTAAGCCAGCCTGCCATTTTTTGCGACATATTGCGCAGCTTTTTCAAGCACATCGGCTTGTTCTTTTAAGCGGATTGTAAGCTGCTTATCCGAGAGACGCCATTTTGCATCGGGCTTTCTGCGCCATGTGCCTGAGCCTGTGCAGGGCGCGTCAACCACGACGAGATCATAGCCGCCGGGCCTCGCCAGTTTTCCGCTTTCATCGGCGGCCACAACTTCAATGTTGGTGGCCCCTGCTCTGGTGATCCGTTCAAAGATCGGGCGCAGGCGGTGCTTGTCGCGGTCATAGGCGATGAGCTTACCCCGGTTCTGCATCAGTGCTGCCAAAGCGAGCGATTTGCCGCCAGCGCCTGCGCAAATATCAAGCACAGTTTCGCCCGGATGAACGCCTGTCAATGCGGCTGCCAGCTGTGAGGCTTCATCTTGGACTTCATACTGTCCCAGGCCATGGGCCGGCTCGGCCTCCACGTTGACATTGCGCACATCAATGCCCGGCGGTGGAATGCGAATACCCATCGGCGAAAGTTTGGTTGCTTCAGCACCAAATTTGGCAAGCGCCGCCAAAATATCTTCGCGCTTGGCCTTTAGCGTATTCACGCGCAAATCGACGGGAGCGCGTTCAGCCAAGGCTGCCATTTCGGCGACAAGATCAGAACCGAAAGCCTCTTCGAACTGTGGCTGAAGCCATTTGGGAAAATCGCCTGCAACATGCGGCGGCGGGTTTCCAGCCGGTGGTTTGGCCAAG